>NZ_SGPG01000026.1:0-236743 GCF_004208955.1 Pseudoalteromonas sp. CO325X | reverse complement strand
TTATTATTTTCTTAGTCTGGCATCCAAGCCCATCCCCCGGCTCGGTATCCCTACCTCGCGTTCAAAACTAAAAAAGCCACCCATTAAAGATGGATGGCTTAGAAAGCAATTCATTTCTGAATGCATATAAATATCAGTAAAATCCCAGACAAAAACCTAGCGTTTTTGATCGAAAAGCCCTCTAAAGTACGCCATCAGCTAGGAACTTTCCGTACGCTGCATACGCTCTAGATGTAAGATGGGCATTATCCCAAATAAGAGGATCTCGCTTTTCATCAAACAAGTTGCAGGTTTCCTTCTGATAATCACAGAAGAAGCGCTTCTTATCTATCCACTTGATAGTTCCTTGCTGCTCCACTGCACTTTTAAGCTTGTCACTAATACGCACACGATCCCATCGTTGATACTTATATGTGATTTCTGGCAGTTTCTGAAGGTCCATATCAGAGCGCCAAGCTTTTATAGATAAAGATGCTAAGTCAGTAAAAAGAATTGACCCCACCAAAGTAACTTCCTTTTTATAAGAACTCTCAATATATCGCGCCAAATCAAACCCTGCTTGGTATGTACTTTCCTGCCACTTAGCTGTGATAACTACATTTGTAGCTTGTTTTAGCAGTTCACCTGCGATTACGTCCTTATTCTTACATTTTATGCCAAGTTCACCTTCCATATCTGCCGCAATGAAGTCAGCCATACACTCATCGTCTAAATAGATGTAGCGAACTTGCCAGTGGCTAGCGATGGTTGTCATCGACATATATGCATCATTACCAAAAGAGTCTCCAAGTAGTAGAATTTTAGGACACTGTTTCTCACAGGTAAATGGTAGGTCGCTAGGGTAATAACGCTCTTTAAGTTCCAGTATACGTGTACGTTCTGATTCAATATCGACAAGCATTTCCATACCAGCGCTTTCTAGCTTGCTTACATAGTACTCTTTAAAACCATTTGTTTTATGAATCATTAGACCCACGGAGCTAAACAATAATAAGCATACCGACGAAGTGGCGATTAGCCTAAAAGGCTTAATATTGCGATACTTTCTTATTGGCTTTTCCACATACAAATATGAAGCAATTGATAGCAAAAAAACAGGAAGGATAAGCATTAACTTGTAGTAAATTTTCTCATCAACCAGATTGTCGAAATATATATCAATTGAGGAGAAAAGAGGGTTATGAAATAAGTATAACCCGTAACTTATTAACCCTATTTTAACAAGAACAGTATTACTAAGAATTTTTTTACAGAAATATGTATGACCACTAATAGTAATGAGAATTGCTGACGCGAGCACTGGCACTAGCGTAAAAAGGCTAGGATGTAGAGTTTTTTTATCAAAGAAAAAGAAACTGGCAATTATTATTACTAGACAAGCTATCGCTATAATCTCTAAGTTCTTACTATTGCGTTTACTATCAAGGTATTTAGAAAATACATTACAAGACATAAAAAACGCGCAAATTGAACCGGCGATCAATTCCCAGGCTCTCGTATGTATTGAGTAAAATGTTAGGTTAGGTGATGTGATCGCGCCTGAGTGTGCGAAATAAAGACTGAATGCAGCAATTAGAAAAAAGGAAGTAATAATCATACGCCTTGACTTGGATAGCATGATCATCAGTAAGGGGAAGATTAGATAAAACTGCTCTTCAACTGCTAAGCTCCATGTATGCAATAGCGGAGCGTTATTGTTGAATTGGTTGAAGTAGTCCGTTTCTAAATAAAAGAAATAGTTAGATAAGAAAAAGCTAACTGCAACAATGCTTTGCCCCACATCCTTTATTTGCGATGGTATTAAAAAGAAAAAAGCTAGGGGAAGGGTAATTAATATCGTAATAAAAAGAGGAGGAAGAATTCTCTTTGCGCGTCTTTCATAGAAGCTATATAAGGAGAAGCTGCCATCATCCAACTCTCTCATTATTATTGAAGTAATTAAGAAACCACTAATAACAAAAAAAACATCAACACCAATGAAGCCCCCACTAATAGCGGAAACCCCAGCATGATATATAATTACGGACATGACGGAAATAGCCCTCAGGCCATCTATTTCAGGTCTATACTTCAAAGCTTCACTTCCATGTAAAAAAACTGATTAGAAACAGTAACTCTTTTCTATTTTATTCTCAACCTATAAAAAATCAATAAAATTGCAAAAAATACAACTTAAATCTATTTAAAGAAACAAAAAAGTTAACACCTCATATCATGAATAAAAACCATACAACAAAACCATTAAATTAATTATTATTAAAAAGATTTTTAAGCTAACCTAAAACCATTCTATTTATACCTTAAAAGCTTACAACCACCCTTTTTGCCTGGCGATACGCGCTGCATCACTGCGATTGGACGCATTTAACTTACTAATGGCTTCACTGAGATAATTACGTACCGTGCCTTCGCTTAAATAGAGCCGCGCGGCGATATCACTGGTTTTTAGCCCTTCTTCGGTGAGCTTAAGTGCGGCACTCTCTTTACGACTTAGCGGGTTATTATCCTCCAGCGCTAACAATGCCAACTCTGGGTCGATAACTTTTTGCCCTTGATGAACTTTCTTTAATGCATCGATTAGATAATCACTGGACGCTTCTTTGAGAATAAATCCGCGTACACCCGCATCCAGAGCCCGGCGAATATAACCAGATTTAGAAAACGTTGTCATAATCACGATTTGGATACCTTCATGAGCAACTTGCTCGGCCAGCTCCAAGCCACTCATATTGGGCATTTCGATATCGCTGAGTAGTAAATCAGCCCGTACTTCAGTCAATAATGTGAGCGCTGATTGGCCGTCACTGGCTTCACCAACCACTTCAATAAAAGGGTCTAAATTTAGTAAAGCAACAATGGCATTACGCACTAGCGCTTGGTCTTCTATAACAACAACGCGTATCATCGCCGCCCCCTTATTTTAAAAATGTGCATGTTAAACGTACGCCTTGCTCAGTGTTGATATCGAGTTCACCACCTAACTGCTCACAGCGTGTTTGAATGCCCTTAAGTCCATTGCCAAAAGAGACGTTCGCCTCTTTGCCATTATCGAACAGACTCACTTGCCAATAGCTATCAGTCTCTTTGAACTCAACCCCAAAGTGAGTCGCCTTGCTATGGCGTATCACATTGGTTGCCGCTTCTTTGCAGATAAAGCACAGTGCACTCTCAATCGAGCTCGGCAAGCGTGGCATCGGCCCAACATGGCATTGAATGTTCTGGCTTTGCAAATTTTTAGTAATGGTCTCTAACACGCCACCCAGGCCCATTTGCTTCATCCCCGCCACCGCCTGGCGCACTTCACTGAGTAAGTCCCGAGCCAACTGACTTACCTCGTTTATCTCGACGCTGGCTCGCTCACTTTCTTTGGCATCAAGCATTTTTTGCGCGAGCTCTGATTTTAAGGCAATACTTGATAGCGAATGCCCTAGTAAGTCATGGAGATCGCGAGCGATGCGCTCACGCTCAGCCACCGCGCCAATATGCTCAATTTGTTGCTCGCTACGTGCTTTAGCTCGTGCATGCTGACGCTCGCGGCGCTCAAAGACACCAAAAAAGAAAATACCAATACTGACTACCACCGCCGGAAGCAAGTAATAACCGAGCTGCGCCGGGGCAAAGACCACGCCACTTAGGGTCGCGCCCAGTAAAATAATCACTAACGCAGCTTTCCCTTGCCAGCCAATAAAGTGAAAACCACATAAAAACGCGATAAAACCAAATAATGCCTGGCTTCCAGGGGTGATAGCCGTTGCTGCAATACACAGCACCAGCATGGCAATCACACAGGCAACCAGCTTGCTCCCTTTAACCCGAAGAGCGAAGCCATACAGCCCGACAAAAACAATGTAAGCGACGATGGCTAACGCGATCTGTGCCGACGAAAAATAATCGCTCGCCATGATTAAAGGTAAAAAGTAAAAACTTGAGAAAATCAGTGGCATCCAGTTCCAAAAAGGCTTCTGGTTTTGTGCGATAGTGTAGGAGTAAAGCATATAACGGTTTTCCTGTGGCCTTTAACTCATAGAGCGACCATGACGCTGTATGAGCTAGTAAATAACAAGCGGCGGTGGTTATCAATACCACCGCGCTGATGGGCTTGTGCTCATAATTTACTGATTTTTAGCGATGAGCATTTTCGCCCAGCCATAATCAGGGTTCACTTGCAGCGCCTGCTGCCAGTCGGCTAAGGCTTGCTCGCCATGGCCAAGCTCCTTTTGTGTTAGCCCACGCCATGTGTAGGTCTCTGCCTCTCCCCACCCATAGCGAGTGTCCTGTTGCTGAGAGAACAATAACACTGCTTTATTAAAATCACGCAAGGCCTGTTGTTTTGAACCGCCAAACATGGACGGGGTGTTATAAGCACTAACACCTTTTATAAGGTGTACACGCGGACTATTAGGTGCAAGACGTTCTGCTTGGGACAATAACTTACCAGCTTTAGGCCCGTAGTACGCCCCTTTGAGAGGGTTAAAGGTGATTTTGAAGCCATACACTTGGGCTAGCAAAGCTTTGGCCTCGCCTAATTCGGTATCTGACAAAGGCTCAGCGAGAAGTTGCTCTAAGCTCTGCTGCGCCATCTCCAGGCTTTGCTGCGCCGCCTGCTGTTGTGCTTGCAAGTACTGACTCATACTCAAGCGGTAATAGGCCAAGCCTTGCTCGTAACCCTGGGCTGATTGACTATGTAAGCGTAGCTCTTGTATATCTAGAGTGGCTGCTGCTTGCTCAATGTGTTGCACATCGGTTGAGCTGGCAAAGGTCGAAGTGGTCACGGCGCTGATAAGTGCCAAAGCGATAATGGTTATTTTCATGATGTCTCTCCTGTTGTTTGGACATCTTTATCATTGCTTATTTACCATCCGTTGCGCAGTCACCTTTGTCATCAATAGCAGATGACATTTGTCAGCACCTGCTTTGTTATATAGCTCATGGTATGCTGGCAAAAAAACAGCCTTTGACGCGCTATGAGCTCTCACAAACAAAGCTTATTCTTTTTGCATACAGCGGTTCTACTGTTTGGTGGCACCGCCTTATTCGCCAAGTTAATTCACCTGCCAGCGTTAGATATCACCGTATATCGCACCGCAATCGCCGCCTTTGCCTTAGTTATCATGCTCGGTGCAATGCGCCAGCCCATCGCCCTAAGATGCAGCAAAGACTACCTTATAGCACTGGCACTCGGTGCCATCGTTGGCGTGCACTGGGTAACCTATTTTGCTGGAATGCAGCTTGCGGGGATCACCATCGGCATCATCGCGTTTTTTAGTTATCCGGTTCTAACCGTTATGATTGAACCGCTTTTTCATCGCGCTTTGCCCAAGCTTAAGGATATGCTCAGTGCCATTGCCGTCAGTGTCGGAATTTACTTACTCATACCAGAAGCAACACTGGGAAATGATGTCACTTTGGGCATAGCGACCGGGGTGTTTTCTGCATTGTGCTTTGCCCTTCGTAATATTTTGCAGCGCCAGTACTTCAACCACTATGGCGGCCCGCAAACCATGTTTTATCAAACCTTGGTCGCCAGCCTAATGCTGTGTGCCTTTGTCGAGGTTCCCCCCATGGCCGTTACGCAGCGTGATATTGCTCTGCTGTTTTTGGTCGCCATAGTATTTACAGCCACTCCCCACGCGTTATTTGCCGCCTCGTTGCGCCAACTCAGTGCGACAACGGCTGGGCTCATCTCGTGCTTACAACCTCTCTATGCCACCATTTTGGCCTTTATTTTATTGCAAGAGCGTCCAGACACCGCCACGCTGATAGGCGGTATGCTGGTTGTCAGTGCTGCATTTTTTGAGACTTGGTCAGTATCTCGACAATCGCGATAAATGCCCTTGATAAATTGGTTGCCATCAACAAAGATAGCAATGACCCTGCTAGACGGACTGATAAGAAATGAAAGTATTTGCTCATCGCGGTGCCAGCGGTAACTACCCGGAAAATACGCAAATCGCCATAGAAAGTGCCCTTTCTGTGGGCGTCGATGGTATAGAAGTCGACCTACAAAGCTGCCTTGATGACTATGTCATCATTCATGATACCTGGCTTGATAGAACCACCTCAGGTCAAGGCAAGGTCAATAAAACCCCTTTAGCAGAAATTCAACGTTATGATGCCGGCCAAGGGCAGCGCGTGCCGGGGCTGCAAGACATGATCGACTGGATAGGGAATAAGACCCTACTGAACCTAGAACTTAAACACACATTCTCACTCGATAAGCTCGTTGCTACCCTTGAGCACAATGTACAACAGGGTTTATTACAGCGAGAGCAGCTTATTGTCTCTTCTTTTGATCACCATCAACTCGTATGGTTGAAGCAACATCTACCTTGGGTGAAAATTGGGGCGCTGACTTCCTCTATCCCGCTCAACTATGCTGAGTTTGCTCAACGATTGCATGCGTATAGCTTGCACTTAGACAAAAACTTCGTAAACCACGAGTTTGTCGCCGATGCGAAACAGCGCGGGCTCGAGGTCTATGCTTATACTGTAGATAAGAAAGAAGATATTCTTGATATGCGAGCACTGGGAGTGGATGGTATTTTCACCAATTACCCGTGCAATACTAAGATGATTTTAGCGAATGATGCCTAGCTAGGCGCTTACTTCATCGCTAAACACTTGAAAATCTTTTGCTTTATACAATACTGAGCATGTATACATTGACGTCTACTCAGGCAAACGGAGCCCTCATCAATGAGTTGGTTTATGCGCATGTACAATTATATTGAAGAAACATTTTTTTATACGCTAACTCGTAAAATTGTTGGCAACCTTAGCTTTTTGTTTGCTTTACAGTTACTTACTTTAGTTTGGCTGTACCGCGAACTGAGCGCCCAAGAACAAAATTTGGCGCTGTTTGCGGTGATCTCGCTATTAGTCGTCGGTGGTTTTATTTTTACGGTGTTCTATATGCGCCATTTAATCGTGCGCCCTGTGCAAGCGATGCGCGATACGTTAGAGCAAATCAATCAACAGGATGCCAACTTAAATGCGCGATTACCACAGTTCACGTATGATGAATTTCGTGACTTATCAGAGCAATATAATAAGTTTGTACACCATCTAAGCGCCCTTTTAAATACCACCTATGAAGGTGCAGCCCAAGCTGCTGATAGCAATCAGCAGGTCAATTTATCCATGCAAAACACAGCTGAATTGGGAGCTCGACAATTACAATTTAGTAGTGAGATTGCAGCGAGCACCACGCAAGTCACGCATAGCCTAGAGCAAATCGTCGCCAATACGGATGCAGTGTTCAGCGACAACAGTGAGAACCTCACCTTTGTACGCACTTCATCTGAAGAGCTTAGCCAATTAGTATCGCAAATTCATAAGATCACGCAGCTATTAGGGCGATTTGCCGACACCGTTGCAGGCTTGAAAGAAAACTCAGAGAACATTCGCAGTATTTTGCAAATGGTCGAAGGGTTTGCCGATCAAACTAACCTGCTCGCCCTTAATGCAGCCATTGAAGCTGCTCGCGCCGGTGAAGCAGGCAGAGGCTTTGCTGTCGTTGCTGATGAGGTACGCTCACTGTCACTTAAAGTCAGTGATGCGACCCAGCAAATTAGCGACTTTATTAATAAAATGGGCACTCTGGTAAGCGATACTAACCAAGAGTCAGAGCAACTTATTGAGCACTCTTCAAGCGCTGAACAAGCAATCGGTAACACGGCTTCAGGCTTTAGTGAACTAGTGCAAGACTTTGAGAAAAACCAACAACAATTGCAGGATATTGTTGCAGCAGTGCATGAACTGGAGCAAACCCAGGCCAATACTCAGCAATCGGTGGAGCAAATTAAAACCTTAGGTGAAGACGCAAAAGCGCAAATAGACCAAGCCGCAGAGCAATGCGCACGCTCAGAGCACCTAACCCGCACCACTCAAAGCGAGCTAGAGCGCTTCGTAAAATAACCTTCAAAGCATAAAAAAGCCCAGCACTAAGCTGGGCTTTGTAAACCTTAGTCGTGATTAGCTACGAATTTGTCCTTCACCATTCACTAAGTATTTTTCTGTGGTCAGTGACTCTAGGCCCATAGGCCCGTAAGCGTGCAACTTAGTGGTTGCGATGCCGATTTCGGCGCCTAGACCTAGCTGCGAACCATCAGAGAAGCGTGAAGAGGCATTTACCATCACCACCGACGCATCAACACTGCGCTGGAACAAGTTGGCGGTTTGCTCGTCTTTGGTACAAATAACTTCAGTGTGGAAACTACCAAAGCGGTCAATATGCGCCACCGCTGCATCAAAGTCAGCAACGATACGTACCGCGATTTCAAGATCAAGGTACTCTTCACCAAATTCATCATCGCCAATGACATTCGCATTGCTGAAGAATTTCGCTGCTTGAGCATCAGCATTAACACGTACACCTTTTGCTTCAAGCTCTTTTGCCGCACGAGCTAAAAACGCTTCTGCTACCTCTTGGTGCACAACCAAGCCCTCTAGGGCGTTACATACACCGGTACGCTGAGTTTTACCGTTCAGTAATAGGTTCATCGCCACATCAAGGTCTGCATCTTTATCAACATACAGGTGACACACTCCTTTAAAGTGCTGAATAACCGGTACGGTACTGTTTTCAGTCACAAAATTAATCAGTCCTTCGCCACCGCGAGGGATAATCAAGTCAATGGTGTCACGCTGCTGCATAAGATCCATCAACAGGCCACGGTCTGGGTCTGGGATCACCGAGATAAGCGCCGTTGGCAAGTTGTGTTTCTCAAGCACACTGTGCAGTACACTGGCAATGGCTTTACTTGAGGCTAGCGCCTCTTTACCACCACGCAAAATAACCGCATTACCTGATTTGAAGCACAGTGCGCCGGCATCGGCTGTTACGTTTGGACGGGCTTCATAAATCATGCAGATCACCCCAAGAGGCACTCGCATTTTATTGATTTTGATACCATTGGGACGCTCACCCAATGAACGCAACTGACCTACTGGGTCATCGAGATCGGCAATGGTTTCAATGCCCACGGCCATATCTTCAATACGCTCATCGGTCAGCGTCAAACGGTCGACCATGGCTGCAGCTAAGTTGTTGTCTCGCGCATTGGCAAGATCTGATTCGTTTTCCGCCTTAATATGCTCTTTGTTGGCACGCAGTGCCTCAGCCATTTCTTTAAGTACGTTGTTTTTACTCTCTGTATCAAGCAGAGCAAGCACCTTAGCGGCTTTTGCTGCTTGAGCTGAAATATCCTTAACTAAACTCATGATTTCTCCAATACTGCAATGTCTTCGTCTGAAATAATCGGGCCGATGGAATCTTGTGCTTCATCGCTAAACTCACTGGTTTCATTCTCGGCAATAAAGTTCAGCAAACAGCTACTGTAGTTTGCTCGTGCCTTAGCCAGCTTAGTGCCGTCGTCGCTGCGCACCAAAATAGTGTCGCCAACGGAGAACTCGCCCCGAACCTCGATAATGCCTTGCGGGTTAATCTGCTCGGCGTTTTCATCTAATGGCTCGCTGAAGTCACCTTCAACAATCACCTCACCCTGCTCACTGGCGGTATGTGTACGCCAATGGACTGCCTCTTGCATTGGTTTTTCATACGGCAAGAAGATAGTGCCCGGGTTTTTACCTTCTAACAACAAGTTAAAGGTCTGCTCTTTAAAGCCATTTAGAATAAATGTGGTAATACCATGGGAAGTGGCTTTTTCTGCCGCCTCAATTTTGGTTTTCATGCCGCCGGTACCTACCGCACTGGTAGCACACCCAGCCATGGCGTAAATAGATTCATCAATTTCACTGATCTCAGGTAACAGTACAGCGTCGGTATGCAAGTTAGGATTCTTGTCATAAAGGCCATCCACATCTGAGAAAATCATTAATGCGTCGGCATCAGCAGCCGCTGCTACCATAGCTGATAAGTTGTCGTTATCACCTACTTTCAAATCATCAGTGGTCACCGTATCATTTTCGTTGATGACAGGTAGAACACCGTGATCAAGCAAGGTAAAAATGGTGTCGCGTACACTGGTGTAACGCTCACGGTCACGTAAGTCACCGTGTGTTAGCAGAATCTGTGCTGATGGGAAATCGAAGAAACGGTCCCATGTTGCCATCATCTCCATTTGCCCAGCAGCTGCCATTGCTTTTTTAAGTGCTACAGAGCGCGGCTTATCCTCTGGGAATAAGTGTGAGCCCGCAGCCACAGAGCCAGATGACACCAAAATAACTTCAATACCTTGGGCGCGGCAACGAACAATAAACTGAGCTATGGTGAGTAAATAGCGTGAACTACAGCCATTTTGCTCGGGTGCAATTAAGGCACTGCCTACTTTGAGTACGATGCGTTGCCATTTAAAATTTTGCATTGCGATTACTTTCCTTACTAGCTTTAGCTAAGTTGCTCAAGTTTTTGCTCAGTTGCATGAAAAGTTTCTTTCACCTCGGCTGAAGGTGCCTGAGAAAGCTTACTCACCACAACGATTGCAAGTGAACTTGCGATAAATCCGGGAACAATTTCGTAAATAACACTGCTTAGCGTGCCCCCGTCACTAAGCACTGGTGCAAATATCCAGAATAAAACAGTTGCTGCGCCGACAACGATTCCGGCGAGCGCGCCTTGGTGGGTTATTTTCGACCAACACAGGCTAAATAATACTAATGGGCCAAATGCGGCACCGAAACCAGCCCAGGCATTACTGACCAATGACAAAATGCTATTAGATTTGTCCAGTGCCAGTAAGGTGGCAACGAGTGCCACGGCGAAAACCCCTATCCGACCGATTTTTACTAAGGTTTTTTGCTCTACCTCAGTTTTTGAAAAAGCACGATATACGTCCTCGGTCAGCGAGCTTGATGACACCAACAGCTGTGATGAGATGGTGCTCATGATCGCCGCCAAAATCGCGGCGAGTAAAAAGCCGCTAATTAAAGGGTGGAACAAAATTTCTGAGAAAATAACAAAAATTGTCTCTGGGTCAGCCACTTGCAAACCAAATTTATTGGCATAAGCAACCCCAACTAAGCCTGTTCCAAGCGAGCCTAAAATGGTGACTGTCATCCAGCTCATACCAATATTACGTGCCGTTTTAATATCTTTTACCGAGCGAATCGCCATAAAGCGCACAATAATATGAGGCTGACCAAAATAACCTAACCCCCAAGCCAAGCTTGATACTATGCCCAGCAAGGTGATGCTCTGCCAAGATTCACTAAAACTTGGAATCGATTGCTGCGCAAAATTAAGCATATCGGCACTGCCATTGAACTGCATGTAAGCCACAATCGGCACGAGTATCAATGCCACAAACATAATGCAGCCTTGGACAAAGTCAGTCATGCTCACAGCTAAAAAGCCACCTAATAAAGTGTAGGCCACAACCACCGAAACGGTAATGATTAAGCCAAGGTGGTAGCTTAAACCGAACGCCGATTCAAACAGCTTCCCGCCTGCAACTAACCCTGCCGAGGTATAGAGCGTAAAGAACAAGATGATCACTGCCGCTGAAATCACGCGAATCGGTCCTTTGCTCATGTTAAAACGCTTATCGAAGAAGTCCGGTAGCGTCAGTGCATCATCGGCCATTTCTGTGTACACCCGCAGGCGCGGTGCAACTAATAAATAATTGGCCAGTGCACCTAAAACCAAACCCAGTGCAATCCATACGGTGTCGAAACCAGTTAAGAACATGGCTCCTGGCAAGCCCATTAGCATCCAACCACTCATATCCGATGCTCCTGCAGACAAGGCAGTTACATGAGGGCTCACTTGACGGCCACCTAGAATGTAGCCAGAAATATCACTTGTAGAATTGCGATAAGCGAACAAGCCAATGCCAAGCATGGCTAAAAAATACAATGCGAGAGAGAGATATGTATAAAAATGCATTCCTTATCCTGTTTGGCCACCCTAGGTGGACTTTGTTTTGGGCAATAAAAAGCGTCGCGATATAACAACTGGGGCGACGCTAAATTTTGCTTACGGCTTTACCTACCCAACGCTAACAAGCACAGGCATCAAGCTGTTCCAAAACCAATTAAAAGGAAAGCACTAACAGTTGTGGTTTACGCTGTGACAACAGCGGTTGCATACGACGAGGCAGGCTAAAAACCACAATTAATTAGCACTCTAATAATTTGTCTACGAACGTTATTATGCGGATTTAGATATAAAAATCAAGGTCAAAACTTAGCCATAGCCAGTATTCATGCTATTTATAGCGCATTGAAATAGCTCCTAAGCGCGTAAAAATGCACTCTAGCGATGAATACATAAAATTTTGACCTATTATGAATTTTTAGTGATCTAAGGCTCTTTTTTACTTAAAGAGTAATCAGCTTCGCTGTATCACACGTTAAAAGGTGGGTAGTTATGCGTGTTTGACTGATGCAGCAAAACGTTGTCATCACGCTCTGCTTATCTCATACTGAGTTTTCATGGACAGATAATAAGGGTCTTTATGTCAGCAATTTATATTGCAGGAATTGCTTTATGTAGTGTTATTGCGCAATGGCTCGCCTGGGCCTTCCGTGTTCCCGCTATTTTATTTCTTTTACTCACTGGCTTATTACTTGGGCCAACCACCTCATTGCTTGAGCCCGACGAACTCCTTGGCGACTTGCTGTTTCCAGTGGTGTCCTTATCGGTGGCTATTATTCTTTTTGAGGGCGCGCTCACGCTCCACTTTAGAGAGCTAAAGGGCATTGGTAAGGTGGTGCGCAACCTGTGCTCCATAGGCATGCTCATAACCTGCCTAGTCGTCAGCTTAAGTGCTTATTGGTTGCTTGAGCTCGATTGGCGTGTCGCAGCAGTGCTAGGCGCAGTATTGGTCGTTACCGGGCCCACGGTTATCGCGCCCCTACTTAACGCCATGCGCCCCACTCAAGACATTGACCGAGTACTACGCTGGGAAGGCATTGTGATTGACCCCATCGGTGCGCTCTTCGCTGTGTTAGTGTTCGAGGCGGTGATGTTAGTGGGGCAAAGCGATGTGTTTAGTCACACCTTAGGGGCATTGGTCACCACGCTGAGTGTGGGCTTTTCGCTCGGTGCTGCCGCAGGTTGGTTAACAACGCAGTTGATTCGTCGCGAGTGGCTCCCTTATGAGCTGCATAAATTTGGTATTCTTGCGCTAGTGCTTATCAGCTTTACCGTCTCGAACCATCTCAGTCACGAGTCTGGGCTGCTAGCGGTGACGGTATTTGGTATTTGGCTTGCGAACCAAGACGACTTGGAAATTGATTCGGTGCTTGAATTTAAAGAAGATCTGTCGATGATTCTTATCTCCAGCTTGTTTATTTTGCTGGCAGCACGCCTCAAGCTTGAAGATTTACTGGCTCTGGATGCACAAGTCTTTATCTTTTTAGCCATTGTGCTGTTTGTCGCTCGACCACTGAATATTTTAATTTCTACTTATGGCAGTGACTTGCCCGTTAAATCGCGGCTGATACTGGCATGGATTGCGCCTCGCGGTATTGTTGCCGCCGCTGTCGGCTCGGTGTTTGCGCTCAGTATGGCCGATGCCGGTATTGTGGATGCCAATAAAATGGTGCCCTTAATCTTCACGGTGATAATTGTCACTGTGGTTTTAAATAGCCTCACCGCCATCCCATTAGCCAAAATGCTCGGGGTCCGCCAACCTGCTCCCTCGACCTTACTCATCATTGGTGCGAACCACGTTGCCAGAGCTATAGCCTGTGGCCTAAAAGAGCAAGATATCGATGTGCACCTCTCCGATCCGGCATGGGAAAACTGTAAAATGGCCCGTATGGATGGTTTGCCCTGCTATTATGGTAATCCGCAATCGGAACATGCCGAGCGGTATCTGCCACTAACAAGCATCAGTAAGGTGTTGGCACTGTCGCCTAACCGCCATCACAACGCATTAGGGGTGCAATACTTTAGCCACCTATTTAGCGAAAACCGAGTGTTCTCACTCAAGTCATCACAAAACCACGCGAAAGCCAATAAAGACAGTGCTACTTTCCTCTCTCGACAAATTCTATTTGGCGAGAATGGTTCTTATGCCAAGCTCAGTAGCCTGATAGCCAAAGGCGGTAAGGTCAGTGCGACTCGACTAAGTGATGAATTTGACTGGCAACAATATCAAGAAGTAAATAGCGAAGCGATTCCGCTGTTTATTATCGGTAACGAAAAAGTAGTGCGTATTATTACCGCGCAAATGGAGAATCCACCAGCCAGTGGTGAGAAGGTTGTTGCTCTGCAACCACCAAAAATGTCGATGGTGAAAGATGCACAGCAAAACCCACCGACCAAGAATCCGCAATTACAGCCAACAAAAAACCCGACATAAAGTCGGGTTTTCAAATTTGGAAGCGTACGCTTAAAATCAGATTACTTGATTTTTGCTTCTTTGAAAATCACGTGCTTACGAGCTTTAGGATCGTATTTTTTGATTTCCATTTTTTCAGGCATGTTACGCTTGTTTTTGTCGGTAGTGTAGAAAAAACCAGTACCGGCAGTTGAAACTAGACGAATCTTATCGCGCATGACTCAGGCTCCTTAAACTTTTTCGCCGCGAGCACGGATATCAGTCAGTACCGCGTCGATGCCTTTTTTGTCGATGATACGCATACCTTTAGTAGTAGTGCGTAGTGATACAAAGCGTTTTTCGCTTTCAACCCAAAAACGGTGAGTTTGTAGGTTAGGTAGGAAACGACGCTTAGTCGCGTTGCGCGCGTGTGAGCGGTGGTTACCTACCACTGGGCGCTTACCTGTAACTTGACAGACTTTAGACATGTCTATTTATCTCCAATAACTTCGCTCGAGCTTAATTTTCCCTTACGGCCTTTTTGTATACTGCCCCGGGATAAATCGAAGGGCGCTCTTTATACAGCATAGACAGGCAAAGATCAAGAAACCTGATCTCAGAATCAGCTCATATGTAAATTTGATAGCGGCTAATTATAAAGATCAACGCAGCAAAGGGAAAGCAAAAACTGCATTTAAATTGCACAAATAGCTACAGTAGGCCACGCTCGGCAAAAGAGACTGCGTGGCAACCGCCTATCACTAAATGATCGAGCACACGAATATCCACTAAACCAAGAGCTTGAATTAGCTTGCGGGTAATGACTTCATCGGCCTGGCTCGGCTCGGCGATGCCGCTGGGGTGATTATGCGCAAAAATAACGGCAGCGGCATTATGCTTGAGTGCTGCTTTAACGACTTCTCTGGGGTATACCGACGCCGCATCTATGGTGCCTTGAAACAGCGTTTCTGTGCTTATTAAACGGTGTTGGGCATCAACAAACAACACTAAAAAGACTTCCCGTTGTAGCCCTTTTAATTCTAACTTGAGATAATCTTGCACCGCTTGTGGTGAGTCAAAGCTGAGCTCTCGTTCCAAACTTGTTTGTAAATATCGCCGCGCCAACTCAATTGCCGCCTGCAATTGCGTATACTTCGCAGTGCCCATACCTTTAAAGCGGCAGAAATGGTCGTGCTCAGCAGCTAACAAAGTATGCAGCCCTTGGCTTTGACTGAGTATCTGCTGGGCTAAGTCAATAGCATTGCAACCGGCAATGCCCGTTCTAAAAAAGATAGCGAGTAATTCGGCATCACTCAGCGCCCCGGCACCCTGAGTAAGTAATTTCTCCCTAGGCCGTTGTTGGGCTGGCAAGTCAGTGAGTCGCATGGGCATTCCTTCGCTTTTGCGCTTATGAACCTCCCTCAACTATAGTGCAATAGCGGCACATCTGGTATCTTCTAAGCAGTCACACAAGCGATATTGTCTATTGTTATGCAAAATAAAAAGGTGGTCCTTGGGATCAGTGGCGGCATCGCCGCATACAAATGTGCAGAGCTAACCCGACGGCTGAAAGAGCGCGGTTGTGAGGTCAAAGTGGTTATGACCGACAGCGCTAAGCATTTTATCACTCCGCTCACGATGCAAGCGGTATCAGGAGAAATTGTTTCTCATTCACTGCTCGATCCTCAGGCCGAAGCAGCGATGGGCCATATTGAGTTTGCCAAATGGGCCGACTTGATTCTCGTTGCCCCTGCTACAGCCAATATCATTGCCAAAATGGCGGCCGGTATTGCCGATGACCTACTGACTACTTTATTGCTGGCCACCCCAGCTAAAGTTGCTATCGCTCCCGCTATGAACCAGCAAATGTATGCTCATGCGGCAACGCAAGCAAACTTAGCCACCTTAGCACAGCGAGACATTGCCATTTGGGGCCCAGGTGCGGGCGAACAAGCCTGTGGCGACGTAGGAGCCGGGCGTATGCTAGAGCCCAACGAGCTTGTTGAGTTAGTGTGCACTCCTACAGTACAGCCATTATTAGCGGGGAAAACTCTCACCATCACCGCCGGCCCCACCCGCGAAGCGCTAGACCCTGTGCGTTATATCTCTAATCACAGCTCAGGCAAAATGGGCTATGCCTTAGCCGCTGCAGGCGTGGCAATGGGAGCGACAGTGAATCTTATTTCCGGCCCGGTTAATTTACCAACGCCTGTGGGAGTCACGCGCATTGATGTGCAAAGCGCACAACAAATGCACCAGCAAGCACTCGCTTTGGCGCCAAGCTCCGATATTTTCATTGGCTGCGCTGCCGTGGCCGATTATCGTGCTGCTGATATCGCTGAGCAGAAAATGAAAAAGCAAGGCGATGAACTCACTCTCACGCTAGTGAAAAACCCAGATATTATTGCTGATGTTGCTGCGCTGAGTGAGAATAGGCCGTTTACTGTTGGGTTTGCTGCGGAAACACAAGATGTCGCCGCCTATGCACAGGGCAAATTAAAGAATAAAAAGCTAGATATGATTTGCGCTAATGATGTGTCGGTACAAGGGCAAGGGTTTAACAGCGATAATAATGCCCTGACTTTATTTAGTCATGACAGCACACAAAGCATTGCGCTTATGAAAAAAGATAAGTTAGCACTTACTGTCATCGAAGCAATTGCTACAAAGTTAGTGTAAAGGTCGCAAAAGACTGGAAAGGGACCTCACAAAGCATTAATATGGCGTTCATAATAAAGGTCAGTGACCACCAAAGTTGTTAAAAAGGAACGCCATGGCTGCCTCACGTCGCACTAACCGTAAAGAGCAGATTTTACAATCACTCGCGCAAATGCTGGAAACTAGTCCCGGTCAGCGTATCACTACCGCCAAATTGGCCGCCGAAGTAGGCGTTTCAGAAGCAGCTCTCTATCGCCACTTTCCTAGCAAAGCGCGTATGTTCGAGGGATTAATTGAGTTTATTGAAGACACCTTGCTGTCTCGCATTAACTTAATCTTAGAGAACGAGAAAGAAACGCAAAGCCGTGTCTACAACATTTTGATGCTACTGCTAGCGTTTGCAGAAAAGAATCCTGGGATTACTCGAATTCTCACTGGTGATGCACTGCAAGGCGAAAACGAACGATTACGTGAACGCATTCAGAGTCTATTTGAAAAGCTAGAAACCCAGTTCAAACAGGTTTTACGTGAACGTAAATTGCGTGAGGGTAAAGCCTTTGCAAGTGACGAGGGAACCCTAGCGAACCTTTTCCTAGCGTTTGTTGAAGGGAAAATGAACCAGTTTGTACGCTCTAATTTCACTATAAAACCCAGTGGCCAATTTGATAAGCAGTGGCAAGAGCTACAGAAAATTTGGTTGTAGATCAGGTTTTGCCTGACAATGGAAACAGTCCTCAAACCCGCGCAAGGCTAAAAGCCTTGCCTACAACATCAAACTACACACCCGTTGTAGGTCGGGCTTAGCCTGACAACCGAAACAGACCTCAAACCCGCGCAAGGCTACAAGCCTTGCCTACAAAATCAAACTACCCACCCGTTGTAGATCAGGCTTTAGCCTGACAATGGAAACCGGCCTCACACCTGCGCAAGGTGAAAGCTTTGCCTACAAAATCAAACTACACATCCGTTGTAGGTCAGGCTTTAGCCTGACAATGGAAACCGGCCTCACACCTGCGCAAGACTAAAGCCTTGCCTACACCAACCAACTGCACACCCGTTGTAGGTCGGGCTTTAGCCTGACAATGGACATCAATCTAACAGCTGCGCAAGGCTAAAGCCTTGCCTACAAAATCAAACTACACATCCGTTGTGGGTCAGGCTTTAGCCTGACAATGTAAACCGGCCTCACACCTGAGCAAAGCTAAAGCCTTGCCTACCTCTGCCCTACAACATTAGTGGCTTGGTAAAGACCAACGTTGCATTTCAATTAAGCGCGACTGGGTTCGTGCAAACTCAAAAGCTAAACGCTCTCCTTGATAAAGCGACTCTAGCTCCACCTCCGCAGTGATAATTAGCAACTTATGGTTATCATAAAACTCATCAACCAAAGCAATAAAGCGCCGCGCTTCATCGTCATACTGAGCCTGGCGCCGTGGGGCCTGGTCGCGGATGTAACCATCTTCTGTGCCTTGGGCTACATGTGCGCTGTGCATAGCGACTCCCATAGCAGGGACTTTGTCCACATAAAGCACCTGCAGTTGCTGGGCCAGCTCCATATAATCTGCACTGGCGCGACCATCGCCACACAAGGCAAAGAAATCAATCATGGCCGCATCGCTGGCATAAGCCATAAAATGCATGCTTCGTCGGTTTATCTCTCGTATGCAAGGCTTAATAGAACAGCGTTGTTGCTGCTTAAACAGCCCACTCAACACCTCTGGGCCATAGGCGAGGTAGTAACGAAAGCCAGCAAATCCTTGCAGCCGATAATCTTGCTCACCGCTGACATCACAGACATGGCAATGTGCCTCAAGTAAGGCGATAGTAGGTTCAAAGCGCGCTCGCTGTAACCCATTGCGATACAATTGCTGCGGATGGCAATTACTGGTTGCTACCAAGACCATACCTTGGGCAAACAAAGCCTCGAATAGCCTAGCCATAATCATGGCGTCACCGATATCGCTTACGAAGAACTCATCAAAACACAGCACATCGGTACTTCTGGCATACTCTTTTGCCAACTGACGCATGGGATTCTTCACCCCCTGCAACTGCCCCAAGCGTTGATGTACAAAAGCCATAAAGTGATGAAAGTGTAAGCGTTGCTTTTTATCACTATTAAGATGCTGGAAGAATAAGTCCATCAGCATTGATTTGCCCCGCCCTACGGGGCCATATAAATATACCCCGGTCGTGACTTTAGGACGACGCCAAAAGCACTGAGACGATGAGCGCTGCTCAAGTTCCTGCGCTAAACGGGCAAGCTCCTCGACCGCCCGTTGTTGCGCGTCATCAACGGCAAGTATTTGCGCATCAATTTGCTGTTGGTACTGTGAGAGGATTTTATTCACGGTGGCTGTTTTCGCTGAGACGCATAAGCTATACTCGCGCCATTGTAGCGAAATTAAAGCCCCGACCCAATGAAGTTTCCTTGCCGTTTAGATAAGTTCATTAGCCACGTTACCCAATTACCACGTACCAAAACCAAGGCCGTGATCAAAGCCAAGCGGGTATGTGTAGGTGGTGAGATGACCACACAGCAAAACACCGCTATTGATGAGAACACCGTGGTTACGCTAGACGGTGAACAGTTACATTATTTGGGCAAGCGCTACTTTATGCTTAATAAGCCCGAAGGCTATGTATGTGCTAATAGTGACGATTTACATGCTACGGTGCTCGATTTAATGGATGAGCCCAACTTGCAGGAATTGCATGTTGCTGGGCGTTTGGATATAGATACCACCGGCTTAGTGCTGCTGAGTAACGATGGTCAATGGACACATCAAATAACTAGCCCAAAGAAGCAAAAATACAAAACCTATGTGGCGGAGTTAGGGCAACCTATTACCGAACACGCGGTGCATGAACTTGAACAAGGGGTGCAGCTACATGGCGAACGTGAACTCACTCGCCCAGCTAAAGTTGAGGTATTAGCCCCCTATCAAATTCGCTTGCATATTGTTGAGGGTAAATATCATCAGGTGAAGCGTATGCTAGCCGCCGTTGGCAATGAGGTGGTCGCACTGCACCGAGAGGCCATAGCCGGTGTGACTCTTGATGACGCGCTTGCTCCAGGGGAGTACCGAGCCTTAAACGAAGATGAAATAAACCTTTGTTGAGCGTACCTACCAAACATACACTCAAAAAAAATTCAACAGAAAAAAGTCTGTTTTTGCGGCTTTTGCCTTAAAAAGCCGCTGAAAAAGTGATAAGTGTAACAAACCGCTCATCGACTTGGAGCTTGCTGTGTTCGCAACGTTCTCTTTACGAAGCAAAATTATTGCTTTTGCTGTCACCCTATTTATTGCCCTTATTGCCGTCGCTTTACTAGGTTTGCAAGCTTTGCGTCATGCCAGTGAAAACGACAATATTGCCCGTATTAATCAACTGATGAAAAGCACCGTCAATGTGGTTGAGGAGCTCGAAACCTTAGCGGCTCAGGGTGAGCTTAGTGACGCGCAAGCACAAGCTTACGCCAGCACCATATTACAAAATAATACTTACCATGACTCTGAGTATGTGTATGTAGTCAGCAGCGATCTCAACTTTGTTGCCGCACCGCATGATCCGCAATTGCACGGTACCAGCTTTAATGACTTCAAAGATGCCCAAGGCAACAGCATTGGCGCCATGGTGGAGCGCTTGGTTGGTAACAAAACGGGTGAGATCATCACCTATCACTGGACTTCTGAACGCGATGGTGAAGTCGTTGATTTAACCTCAGTTGTACAAAAAACGCCTCGTTGGGGTTGGTATATTGGTACCGGCATCAGTTACAAAGAAGTCGATCAGCGTTATTGGAGCACCGCCAGCTGGTTACTCGGTTTATCGCTTATCATCGCGGTATTACTCACCCTCGCCTTAGCTAAGTTTGGTTTAGCACTGGCCAATGCCTTAGGCGCTGAATTAAGCTCAGTAAAAGATATCGTAACGCAAGTATCACGTGGGCGTTTGAACAATACTATCGCCCATCAAGAGCACAACAAAGATAGCATTATTGGTAGCATGGCCTACATGCAACAAGGATTGCAGGGAGTGGTAACAGGCATAAAAGAAGTTGCAGACACCTTACAGCAGCAAAGCGTAGACTCCGATAAACGCTCGGTTGAGCTGGAGCGCTTAACGCAATCGTTACAGCAAGATACGGCCATTGTGGCCTCAGCGATTACTCAGCTTACGGCCTCAGCGCAAAGTGTGGTCGACCTTGCCGAGCAATCAGCTTACGCCGTTGGCGAAGCAGAGCAGCAAGGCCAAGCAGCGAGCGCGTTAACAGAGGAGGCTGTTGACACCATTTCCCTTTTAGAGAAACAAATTGACAGCGCTGGTAATAATATTCAGCTACTCGATGACGAAGTCAATAATATCGCCAATGTGCTCGGGGTTATTCAAGGTATTGCCGAACAAACAAACCTACTGGCGCTGAATGCGGCCATTGAAGCTGCTCGCGCGGGCGAGCAAGGCCGAGGTTTTGCTGTGGTCGCGGATGAAGTGAGGCAACTCGCGCAGCGCACCCAAAGTAGCACCGAAGAAATTCACAGCATGATCACTAATTTACAAAGTGCCACCAGCGAGGCTAAACAGTCGGTACAAATGAGCATTGAGACCAGTGAACAAACCGTGAGTAAATCGCAACGAGTGCGCACCGAGTTAGTGCATATCGCCCAGTCGTTGAGTACCCTAGCCGGTATGAGCCAAGAAATAGCAAGTGCCGCGAGAGAGCAGCTCGGTGCAGGTGAAGATACGGCAAATCGCGTGGTGGTGATCTCTGATACCGCCACGAACACAGCGCAGGTATCAAAACAGGCGCATGAGGCCAGCGAAAGCATGCGTGCACTTACTGAGCAACTAGAGCAACAAACGCAAAAATTTGAAACCTAAAACCTTGCATCTCGAAGGGCTAATGTTCTCGGCACTTAAGTGCTACAGTGAAGGCATAAGCAGCGAATAAAAGCGATATGATTAGCAATGGATGAGGTGCAAATACGCCATCATGGCGCGGTAAACGGTGTTACGGGCTCTTGCCATGAACTTCAGGTGAGTAAGGCACAGTCGGTGCTGGTAGATTGTGGGTTGTTTCAGGGTGCCGAGGCTAAGCCAAGTTTGGCCATCGACTTTGATATAAGTGCCGTGACTGCGGTTATCATCACGCACTGTCATATTGATCATGTCGGCCGCTTACCTTATTTACTTGCAGCGGGATTCACGGGCCCTATTTATGCTTCACAGGCGACATCGGCATTACTGCCTTTGGTCATTGAAGATGCTCTCAAACTGGGGGTTACTCAAGAGCAAGAGTTAGTGGCCACCTGTATTCGTTTGCTTAAACGCCAATTGGTGAGCGTTGATTTTAAGCACTGGTATGATTTACCCAACACCGATTGTCGCTTTCGACTGCAACGCGCGGGCCATATTCTTGGTTCAGCCTATGTGGAAGTGGATTTGCCGCATAACGAGACCCGTCATCGCGTGGTGTTCTCGGGCGATCTTGGAGCCCCTTACACCCCATTACTACCGGCGCCGAAAGCGCCCTACAAAGCCGATACTTTGGTTATTGAGTCCACCTATGGTGATAGCCTTCATCATGGCCGTAAACAACGTACACAGCAACTTAAAGCCGTGATTGAACGCGCGGTGTCAGATAACGGCGTGGTGCTCATTCCAGCCTTTAGCATTGGCCGCACACAGGAATTACTATACGAGCTTGAGCAGATTATACACAGCGCTAAAAAGCACTCTTTCTGGCAAGATATCGAAGTGATTATTGACTCTCCCATGGCAGCAAATTTCACCCGAGAATATCGGCGCTTTAAGTCATTATGGGATAAAGAAGCCAAAGCAAGAGTGGCTAAAGGTCGCCACCCTCTCGATTTCGATAATATAGTGACGATAGATACTCACCAACAGCATGTGCAGCTACTGCAATATCTTAAGCAAAGACAAAAGCCCGCGATTGTCATTGCTGCTAGCGGCATGTGCAGTGGCGGGCGTATAGTTAACTACCTCGTTGAGTTTTTACCAGAGCCCACGACCGATGTTATTTTTGTTGGCTACCAAGGTGCAGGCACGCCAGGGCGAGCTATTCAAAAATATGGCCCGCGAGGAGGCTATGTTGAACTAAATGAGCAACGCATTGATATCAATGCACATATCCACACCATCAGTGGTTACAGTGCACACGCCGATCAGGCTGGGCTGATACGCTTTGTTACCGGCATGCGTAAAAAGCCTCAGCATATTAAAATTGTTCATGGCGATAATGAGGCCAAACAAGCGTTGGCAGAACAGCTCAGAAGTAAGCTTGCGCAGCAAACCAAGGTAGAAATAGCCACCTGAATTTGTGCAAGGCTAAAAGCCTTGCCTACAAACCAAACACCGATTGTGGGTCAGTTGTAGGTCAGGCTTTAGCCTGACTGTCTGGATACACCTCATACCTTTGCAAGGCTGAAGCCTTGCCTACAAAAACCAAACTATACACCCGCTGTAGGTCAGGCTTTAGCCTGACTATCTAGATAAAACTAGTACCTGTGCAAGGCTAAAAGCCTTGCCTACAACAACCAAACACCGGTTGTGGGTCAGGCTTTAGCCTGGCTATCTAGCTACACCTAATACCTGTGCAAGGCTAAAGCCTTGCCTACAACAACCAAATCACACTGATTGTAGGTCAGGCTTTAGCCTGACAGTCTGGATATATCTGATACCTGTGCAAGGCTGAAGCCTTGCCTACAACACACACCCGTTGTGGGTCAGGCTTTAGCCTGACTGTCTTGATACCCATCCGGGTTTTTGCTTTGCCAGCGCCACGTATCTTGCATCATCTGCTCGATACCTCGCTGTGCATGCCAGCCAAGCTCATCAGCGGCTTTTTGAGCGCTGGCGTAACAGGCAGCAATATCACCATCGCGGCGTGGTGCAATTTCGTATGGCACGGCTTTATCGGCGGCTTGCTCAAACGCTTTGACCATTTCCAGAACTGAGTAGCCATTCCCTGTACCCAAGTTATAGATGTGCACACCGCTATGCAGGCTAAGCCAATCCAAAGCTTTTAGGTGGCCAATAGCAAGATCAACGACATGGATATAATCACGCACTCCGGTGCCATCTTTGGTGTTGTAGTCGTCACCAAAAACTGCCAGTTGCTTGAGCTTACCTACCGCCACTTGAGAAATATAAGGCAGCAAATTGTTTGGAATACCATTGGGGTCTTCACCTATTTGCCCGCTATGGTGCGCACCCACCGGATTAAAATAACGTAAAATAGCGAAACGCCAACGCTCATCCGATTGCGCCACATCCTGCATGATTTGTTCAACCATTAGCTTTGACGTGCCGTATGGGTTGGTCGTCCCTCCCACTGGTGCCGATTCCTTAATGGGCAGAGTCTCAGGATCACCATAAACGGTCGCCGATGAGCTGAATACTAAAGAAAACACACCAGCATCGCGCATGGCCGAAATTAACGTCAATGAACCTTGTACGTTATTTTGGTAATACAGCGTAGGCTTAGCAACAGATTCACCCACGGCTTTCAAACCCGCGAAGTGCACAACGCTATCAATATCATGGTTCTTAAATACGCTATCAAGTGCGCCTTTATCACACACATCACCTTTCACAAAGGTGACAGGCTTATCGGCGAGCGCTTCAACGCGACGTAGCGACTCTCTGGAGGCGTTACTCAGGTTATCAAAAACCACCACCTCACTTCCTTGATTTAGCAGTTCCAACACGGTGTGAGAACCAATGTATCCGGCACCACCTGTCACTAAAATTGCCATTTTAACTCCTTCGCTTTAAATACTCTTGAGGTGTTCCGAGAAGTCCGCACCTAACTCAGGGTGTTGCTGGGCATAGCGTACAAACGCCTTCAAATATCCCAACTTGTCGCCGCAGTCATGAGAAATGCCACTCATGCGAAATGCCTCGACCGCCTCTTGAGCTATCAGCATATCAATGGCATCGGTCAATTGTATTTCACCACCAGCACCAATAGGTGTCTTTCTTAGCAGTGGCCAAATATTGTGAGACAGTACATAGCGACCTACAACCGCGAGATTAGACGGTGCGTCTTCGACTTTAGGCTTTTCTACCATAGACTTGATGACTGCACTCTGACCAGGTTCAATTTGCTCGCCATTAATATCAGCAATACCGTACTTACTAACGTCTTGTTGCGCTACGGCCTCAAGCATAATTTGACTGGTTTGCGTATCCTTAAAACGGGCAATCATTGCGGCTAAGTTTTCACTGGTTTGGTCGGCACTGTACTCGTCTAAGATGACATCCGGAAGAATAACCGCAAAAGGCGCATCACCTACTAGCGGTTCAGCACACATTATAGCGTGACCTAATCCTTTAGCTTCACCCTGGCGTACGTGCATAACAGTTACATCTTCAGGGCAAATTGAGCGCACTTCATCCAAGAGTTGGCGCTTGACACGCTTTTCAAGTGTTGCTTCTAACTCAAAGCTGGTATCAAAATGGTTTTCAATGGCATTTTTTGATGAGTGTGTAACCAAGACTATTTCTTTAATTTCTGCTCGCACACACTCATTAACGATATATTGAATAAGCGGCTTATCTACCAGCGGCAACATTTCTTTCGGTATTGCTTTGGTTGCCGGTAACATACGGGTGCCCAAACCGGCTACGGGGATAACGGCTTTCATAATTCACTTCTCTTTATTTGAAACAATCGGGTAAAAGTAAGCCGTACATATTAAACCTTTCATACCTTTAAAATAAGTTTAATATTGTAACAGCTGAAATGTTTCTCATTCTTTAGACTGATGTTCTGTTAATTCGCGTACGCGCATTTCTATCATAGCTAGCTTCTGTGCAATTCTATCCACCTTTACCTGGGCTTTTGCTCTCTCTATATCGGCCAGCAAAGCTTTTATTAATAGCAGAACGCAAGTAAGGGTCACAGGTAAAATTGGTGGGTAAGAAATGCCTAACCACCCAGCGGCTATATTAGACAGTTGCGGGTATAAACCTAACACCAAAACTACAATAGCTAACGAAAACCATCTTAGTGCAGCCCCCATAAGAATAGAATCTCTCCTGATAAGAAGAAAAACCGTGCCAAAGAAAAGGATAGAAATAATAGAGGTAAAAATTTGATAATAAGCCACAGAGTCCTACGCTTCTTTAATTATTGTTTTTAATTTCTAGTACTCTCGTTTTTGCAAACTTACTAATGCAAAGCATTGTTGTGTAAGCCATATAGTATGTAACTGCAGCCCAAGAGTGGAAAATTCTTGATGCGCCGGAGCGTCTTTCCTCCATTGGTACGGTTACCTCAGCTTTGTTAAGCGAAAATGTTCGAAGTAGTAATAACACACCAACGTCTTGATACTCTAACAATGAAGCTTCTTGCTTGCTAAGAACCTCCACCGCTCGCTGATTATATAGACGAAGGCCTGACGTTAAATCATATACCCCCACCCTAGAAAGCTTGCGAAAGACTTTCCACGCTAAGTGTCTCGCTATACTCCCTCTAGATAAACAAGAGCCGATGACTATATCTGCTTTGCCGCCGCAGTGACAAAGCTCTTGTATTGAAGCTGCAAGATGCTGCCCATCCGCATCAAAAGTAACGACTTGCTTGGCTCCTATCTCATTGGCATACCTGAGGCCGGCTTGTGTAGCCTTCCATGCACCCAAATTATAGGGTAACGACATCACTTTCACGCCACATTCCATAGCGATGGTTGCTGTGCAGTCTGTACTGGCATCATCAACAACGAGAATATTTTTGTAACCATTATTAGTTAGGTCGCGTAATACGGTACCTATCGTGGCTGACTCATTGTGTGCGGGTATAACAATAAAGGGCGAGGACATTTAAGATCCGTCTCTACTTTCAACGCTTTCATTATATACCGACAGTATTTGTGATGCCACCTCATCAATTTTGAAAAGACTATGGAAGCGTTTGTGAGCGTTTTCCCCCCATAACTGGCATAACTCAGGGTTTTTAAGCACAAACTTAAGCGCATTACTTAAGCTTTCTAAGCTATTTGGTTCGACAATAATTCCTGTTTCTAAATGTTGTACCACCCAGCTCATACCACTCCCTGAAACGTTTGCTGTCAACGCAGGTCGCTTCTGCCTTGCGGCCTCAAGTAAAACAAGCCCAAATGCTTCAGTCTTCTCTATAGAGGGTAGACAGAGCAAGTCACAACTTGCTATTTCAGTGCGCAACACCTCACTAGACACGGAACCAAGAAAAGTAACCCGACTCTCAAGCTTTAGTTCCACAGTTAAGCTTTTTAGGGAGCTTTCTAACTCTCCAGTGCCTATCACTGTCAAATTAACGTGCTCAATCTGCTTTATCGCATTTATTAGCAGTTCATGGCCCTTGTAGTAAGTGAGCCGACCAATCATCAGAAGGGATAAACCGGCATGACGGTCTTTACTTCTTGGGTATGACCTGTCGAGCATATTAAGCCCAAGGGGGATCACTCTCACTTTATTTTGGAACGGGGCAAGAGGTTTACTGCCTAACATATACGGCTCGGACGTCGCGATAATTTTCACGGCTCTTGCGAGTAGCCTAGCCTCCAAAAATTGATATGCATTATAAGCAAGTTTTACTCTCCAATCAGGAAGAGAGCCCAGCACATCAGCATGCCAATGAATTACCCAAGGAAGCTTTTTCGCAGAGGATGACAGCAAGCAAGCGAAAGCCGATAAGTTTGGCATATGGATATGGATCACATTAGGCTTAAACTCAGCAATCAAACCATTCAGTTCTTTTAAGAAAGACAAACAAATAGGGGTATAAAGCATAACAGCTTGCCTTTTGACCCTTACCACTTTTACACCATTTATCATTTCCTTAGTTGTGGGTGAAGAAGAGGTATGTTGATGTGCGATTATCGCGACCTCAACGTTTTCTTGATAAGGCCGACTCTCTACGAGATCCCGAGTAAAATTTTCAATCCCCCCCATGAATGGACTATAGTATTTCCCTACATGAAGTACTCTATACAAACTCACGAAGCATCAACCTTCTTTGCTACATCTTTTATTGAGGTACTATCCGCCTGTGAAAGCAGTGATATTTTATCGGTAAAGACTTTTTCCGAAAAACGTTGTGCACGACTCACACAAGACTCTCTCATCGTCAATGCTACATCTTTACCGAGACTAGCGACAGCATCGATAACATTTTCGACGCTAGGGTCTGAGGGGCAAAGCACCCCTGTCTCTCCATCAATTACAGTTTCAATAACCCCCCCCTCCTGAACTCCAATAACTGGTTTTCCTGCAGCCATCGACTCAACGGGCGATATACCAAAATCTTCTGCTATGGGCATATAAATCGTTGCGATACAATTTCCAATCAGAGAAATAAGCTTTTGCTCGTCACACCAGCCGGTAAATGAAATATTTGCATGCCCTTTTGCTAACTTTATTAACTCCGACAGTTGACTGCCTCCTGAAGCAACAATTAACTTTTTGTGAGGCATGCGGGTAAAGGCTTCAACAATAAGCTTTACTCTTTTATAAGGCTCTAAGCGCGATGTTGATAAGTAGTAGTCGCCCTGACCCAACCAATCATACTTTTTAATATTGCACGGTGGGTATATAACCACGCTATCTAAACCTAGATATTTCTCGATTCTATTTTTTACGTGCACGGAGTTTGCAATTATAAGATGCTGCCTCGAACAAGCTAGCTCATAACGGCTCTTAAACAGCAACTCTTGTAGGGACAAGGCAACTCTCACAAATAAGGAGGTGTTTTTAGAGTAAAATGAGCGAAGATCGTACCAGTGCCTAGGCGGTGTATGACAATAGTAAATTCTTAAGGTTTGTGCCGTGACATTCATTGAACTAAAGATCGCATACAAACCACTGGAGAAGATGACCTCATTAGAAGAGGCTGGCGTAAATCGATAAAATTTCCACGGCGTAAAGAAATGGGAAAAGCTACCAACGCGATACTCTCTTTTTTGCAGCGTTCTTATAGGCGGTTGGGCGTTTGAAATAAGGGGATAACCTTTGCTGATAAAATCCACGACCCCATTTGCCGATTTTCCAAGGGTATCCAAAATGGAATGAAACACGGCTTCAGCTCCACCGTTGACCTTCAGATAATCATAGAGCACCTGCATTTCTCGTTCTTTTTTCTTCATTGCTCTGGTCAAATACTTTTAATAGGTTAGCATTGTAACATGTCGAGGATAGAAGTTAGATAACGGTGTCATCAAATAGCCCTAAAGCGTTAGTAGTTAGTTATCAATTCTCAGAAAATGGCTCGGTCGCATCACATAGAAACATTGGGTTTGTTACTTCTCTTCTAGACGAAGGGTTCGATGTAACCGTTTTGACATGCAAAGAGTTGAGCGAGCCTTTTTTATCTAATCAGGTCCAATTTATATCAATCACAAACCCTTTTTTGAGAGCTTTAAATAAGTTATTCAGTAGCGCGAAGGAAACAACGCCCAGCACTCCCTCACAAAAATCAGGGGTGCTATCATTATTATTAAAATTTATTAATAACTATAGAAAAAGCAGCGGCATATTGTTTTTAGGGAGAATGCCTGATGTGTCTGATATTTGGTACTTTATAGTAAAAAAGCACCTTAAAAAACGGGAAGAAAAGTGGGATGTTGTCATCAGCTCATATGCGCCCTACTCTAACCTGCTTATTGGCAGCTACCTAAAGAAGAAAAAACGAACCAAAGTGTTTATAGCTGATTACAGAGACCCTTGGTTAACGCATCACCTCTTTAAAGGAGTGAGGCTTTTACATCCATTAGAGAAATTACTCGAGAAAAAAGTAAACTCATCTGCAGACCTTATTTGCGCAGCAACTCCTTTATTATGCAAACTGACTAATGCAGACAATGTGCTAGCTATAAAAAATGGGTTTTACGGCCTCGCCACTCCAAACACAGCAAAACAAAGACAAAGCCCTCTAGTACTTGTTCATACAGGCTCCATATATAAGCACAAGCAAGATATAGAACCCTTTTTTGTCGCCTTAACACAAGTCAAAAAGCGCTTACCTAACCCAATTAGAGTTTACTTTGCGGGGAATGAATATGAGCATATCGTGAATCTCGCTATCAAGCATGGCTTAACAGAGATAGTTCATCACTATGGGCAATTGGATAAGTCGCATTGCGAAACACTTTTAAAAGAGGCTCATGCAGGTGTTTCTTTTGACTTAAATGATGAAAAGTTCTTGGGTATCATACCTGTTAAGGTAAATGAGTATATCAAGTATGATTTAGCAATCTTACAAATGACAAAAGTTACTCTTAGTGATGCGACTGAACACCTTAAAGCATTCCCAAAGTATACCCGGTGCGATTACCACAGTGACAACATTGCAACTAGTATCTTGAAATTAAATGAGCTTGCGCAAGTCAGTACCCCACCCGCACTGCTTGAATCTTACTCACAAAAAAATGCCAATGCGCCGCTACTTAGTTACATTAAGAAAAGAGTTAAATAATGAACAATAAAAAAAACACTTTATTGGTCGTCAATGGTGATTACTCTTATTGTATAAGAGCCAAGCGACTGGCGCATACTTACCATAATGAGGGGTGTAAGTTATCGGTACTCAGCCACAACATGAGTATGCAAGAGAGCAACATAGCCCATAACTATCACTTCAAGAACCAAGGTACAACGCTGTCAAAAGCTCGGCGGTTTATAAAGCTTCTGCTTAGAATGCATACTTCGTATCTCAACGAACAGAAAGCACATCAACTAGCCGACAAAAACTTCGACACAATTATCTGCTTTGACTTAATTTGCCTGCCTTTTATAACTGCTCACCTAACGTACACCAAGCTCGTTGTTGACCTAAGAGAGTATTATCCTAAACAGTTTGAGCATAACTTTATATGGAGTGTGAGTTTTGCCCCTCTTTACAAATTTATTTGTAAAAAGTATTTAGCAAAAGCTGAAGAGCACTGGACCGTATCGCCAGGGTTGCAAAAAGCCTACGAGAAATTCTATAAAATAAAATGCGAACTAAAACCAAGCATTCCCCAAGTGAAGGCTTTGCCGTTAAAACCAATAGGTAAAACAGTCAAACTAGTTCATCATGGTGTTGCCAACCCAAACAGAAATATCGAAGATATGATCGAGGTTGTTAAGTTACTACCAGATAATTACCTCTTGGACTTATATCTGGTCAATAACAATCACAGATATTATAGGAAGATAAAAGCCTTGGTGGACAGCTGTGACAGAGTGAAATTGAACCCACCTATCCCACAGCAATCGATTATTGACGTATTAAGCACATACGATATTGGGTTATTTATATGTAAGCCAAACACCTTTAACTTAGCACACGCATGGCCTAATAAGGTTTTCGAATACCATGCAGCAGGGTTGAGAACTGTCACAACCCCTCTACCTGGTATGATTGAACTCAAAAGTTGGCAAAACAATATTTACTACTCAAAAGACTATAGCTCAGAGTCTATTGCATGTGCCATTAACAGCCTTAGGTAGACGCCGCCAGCCGTAATAGCTCATCTACTATAAGCTAACTACCTAGTGTGATTTAGCTCACTAAGTGAGTAATACTAATCTAAGGTTTGTTTAAAAAGTCCCTAATTTAGAGAATACTTAGACCTCGTAGAGAAAGCTGCCACTCGGGAGAGTCTTTTCAAACTGGATGCTGCCTCAAAGCTACTATGACGCTTCATCGTCCCGCCTAAAATTATAAACACCCCCATATCCTCGCTATGCCTCTCCATGAAGTAAGACCACTTCGCTTTAGCGACTCCCTGAAGGAGATCATCGGGACAAAATGAAATATCTTTATATTTTATGATACTTACACTTTTAGATAACTCATCAATAAATATATTTTCTTGTGAAAAGCCTTTTTTATCTTTAGCATGATAGATTGCTCTAGCACAAGCAGTATACAACTTTTCACCATTGGAAGCACAATAAAAGCCTGGTTTCAATTCACTCAGTACTTTTAGGGTATAGTCAGGGGGGTAGAGCTTATCTTCTAACCTTTCCTCGACACAACCGTCCATTGCTCTGAAAAAGCCTAACGCCGATGTTTTGTATGAACCGTAAATTACTCGTAGTAAAAGAACCAATAAAATTATGGCAGTGGAATCTCCATAACCTATTTCAAACAAAGATTCAGACGTCCCCCAATACCCCCCCCAAATCACTACTGCAAAAGAAATACCAGTAATTACAGCACTCTTCCAAGAGTCTACTACCTTAGTGCCATCCTTGAGATATATGAAAAAATACCAAAGAGTGAGAAAGAACAACACCGAAGCCAAGAAAGACGCTATAAGAATTGAACCTAAAAAGGTGTCAATAAAAAAAGAAATGCTAATAATACAGAATGCAGAAAGCATGGACGGTAATGTTGTATATGAAATATTGACCGCCGCAACCTTTAGCCGTTTCTTTAAAGTTGGGATACAGAAATAAGCCAACACATCCGCTTCAGCATCATTTTCTATTGATTTGAGAACGTTTCTTTTTATTCTAGATATAACAGCCCTGTATAATGAATGAAAAAGCAATGAAAGCACAAACATCAGGCTCGAAATAAATACGCCCCAGTTTTTATCTAAATAAAAAACTCCTTCATTTAAGCTAGGAAGTCCCCCAAAGGGAAGCGAGATACTCAAATCCTTTTCCGTCAACACTAATGCAAATAAAGCGAACCCAAGTAGCCCTAAAAACATATGTAAAGCATTAAATACTGAGCATAAAAAAATATTATGATTTAAATTTCGATAAACTATAAAAAAAAGCTTTTTAAAAACCACCATGACAGAAAACTCTAAACCTTCTCTGGATTATTAATCAACAACTTTTGAGAAAGTAAAAAGTCAGTATACCCTAAAAGAGTATGCGCTAAGTTCCTGGGAGTCTCTGCATCTGAACCTTTACTCAAACAATAATCGACTAATTTTGATTGCTGCTCTTTAAGCTTTGGTAAAAAAGTGTCAGATTCAATATTCCTTACCATTTGAGAAAGTATACTAAGATGCATTCCGACAGACCAATATCTAGCTTCAGCTTTATGGTATAGTATATAGCCACGACCGCGCTTAATCGCCTTAACTTTTTTTAACCTTCCAATATCAACTTCAAACTCACGCTTTGACAATAAATCAATTTTATCAATATAACCATTATCACTACTAAAGTTATCGAACTCCTCGACATAAAAGTCATGAGCTTTACTGATATACCCTAGATCCATTAATGACTGACATATATATGCTTGGTGTAACAAATCAACCCGATGGTTTCTCTTACTATACTTCCAACCTAGGCTTGCCTTGGAAATATGAGCGCCCATATAACCCAAAAGCTTAGCTTTCAAACGCCCTATCCCTTCGACTTTTTTTAGCGCTGCAGCAGCGTAAAGCCACGTATTTGTAATATGCTCATTGATGCCTAGCGAGTATGTTGGGGCTTTTATGGGCCCGATTAGAGCCTTGTTTAATAAAGGGTGATTTAAGCAGCTTTGACCTATTTTTATCACTTGTTGAGCAAGTTCCAGCTCTTTTTGGTAGTTGGATGCCGCGCGCAGTACCATTGCTGTAGTTATGGTAAACACCTCATTTTCAGGTAAGTCGTTCCACTCAAACCCTAAGCCCCACCCTTGTAGGCTATCTTGTGCCAGAGTGTGGTCTAACAAGCGCTTAAAACTCTTTATAACGACTTGCTTCTCTCGAGCCGAAGTAATGCACTGTGCTTTTCTCAGATTGAATGCGCTTTGAACTAAGAGCGCATCGGCCATTGGGTGGTAAATATCTTTACTGCAGTACTCATCTTTTCCATAGCAAGCAGCCTTGTCCAACTGATTAAAAAGCTCTAAGGCTGCTTGTTTTACTTGTTGTGACCTATTGGGCATGGTTTCTTATTAACCTAACGATCTCTTCACCTGCCTTACCAGAGCCATAACTATCAAGGGTTGGGAGAGTAGAAATTGAGCTAACCTCTTCCACCGCTACTTTAATTTTTTCTGCACTAGCGCCTACTAGTTTATTGACACCACTGTCAACTAGCTCTTGCCACTCAGTTTCATCACGGGTTGTGATGCACATTTTGCCCATGAAATAAGCTTCTTTCTGCAAGCCGCCAGAATCGGTTACAACAAACTCGCAACCACTTAACGCTTTAATCATCTGCAGGTATGACATTGGAGGTACCACTTGAATATTTTCTGGCAGCGTGATTTCTAGTTCAGCAAACGTAGCTTTGGTACGAGGGTGTAATGGTAGCAACACTTTATGGTTAATCGACTTTAAACCATTGATTATTTCGATTAGACGCTCTTTTGATGAAGTATTTTCAGCCCTGTGTAGAGTGCAAAGCACATAGTCGTCAATAGAACAAGGCAACTCAACGTCCATCGCTTTCTCTTTGTAAAACTGAACGGCATCAAACATTACATCACCAACATGATGTACTCGTTTATCTGCAATCCCTTCGTGACTCAATAGTTCAACTGCTCTTGGGGTTGGACAAAGCAATAACTCGCCAACATGGTCTGTGAGTAGTCTGTTTATTTCTTCAGGCATTTTTTTGTTGAAACTTCTTAACCCAGCTTCAACATGAACCAGCGGTATGTGTAACTTAGCGGCAACCAGCGCTGCTGCAAGCGTTGAGTTGGTATCTCCATACACTAACACCATATCGGGAGGAGTCTCTAACCAGAGCTCTTCAAGCTTCTCCATCATCTGCCCTGTCATTCTTCCATGACCCCCACCGTTGACTTTTAAGTTGTGAGTGGGCTTTGGAATATCTAACTCATCGAAGAATACATCACTCATGTTTTCATCATAGTGCTGACCTGTATGGATTATCTCTTCATGCATGTCAGAGAAACACTTAATAGCTCGGCTAACCACGGCTGCTTTAATGAACTGTGGTCTTGCTCCTATAACCGTTGAGATTCTTATCACTTGTTTATCCTTAATTTAAACTTTTATATAGGTCCAGTAGACGAGTTGAATACTTTTCCCAATTATCACTCTGGATGAAGTTAAGGCAATTGTTTGACTTTTCTTCTATCGTCTCTATAGATAAATTTGTGATAAAGCTCGCTACTTCTTTGGGGTTAATGGGGTCTGGTAGTAACCAGCCAATATCGTTCCCTTCAACAACCTTTCTCATTTCGGGGAAAGGGCTAACAAGCAGCGGAACACCCGCCACCGGATACTCCCAAAGCTTATTGGGTGTACAAAAATAGTGGTTCAGGCCGATATTCTCATAAGGGATGACGCCAATAGTTGCCCCACTTGTCCAAAGTGGAAGCTCCGACTGCTCAGCCTTATCGACAAAAACAATTTTATCAAAAAGCGTACCACTTGCTTTGTTATCGCTGACAGCCTTTTCTAACTGCATCAACCCATTCACATGATTATTTACTTTACGCAGGATCTCATTGGTCATCTCTTTATCTAGAAAATTATCGAATGAGAGCTCTTCCTTTTTCTGCTGGTCGCGAATAGCTTCACCTTGAGCACTTTCTTCCTGCTCACTATCACTTGAGGGAGTGTTAGTATCTAAGTCTGGATGGGAATTGTCATCAGCCTTTACACGTACTGACTGATTTACGACACGAAGCGCCTCCTCTATTAATTGCGCTTTTTTTTGACTCATCGGATTTTGTTCACGACGAGCTACAGCTTTGTTTATATATTCAGCCTTTTCCTCTTCCATGGCACTAAGCAATTCATCTTTAATATTTCCCCACCCCATGAACACTAGGCTCCAGTTGTCAGGTAAATATTTGGCTACTTTTAAAAGATTGAACAAGCCACGCTTTTGAGCAAAGCCACCTTGATAAAGTAAAATATTACGATCGGTGTCTAACCCTGCTGCTTCATGAAGCCTTCCATCATAAGGCGGTAACTCTCTATATTTTACCGCGTTCTTAATAATTACTGGTGCAGGTAACCCCGGATGGCGAGCTTTATAGTAATCAGCAATGCTTTCATTAATCGTAACGAATCCATCACTTACGCGTTCAGCAATACACTGCAATTGATAGTTATGCTTCTTTTGACTACTGCTTCCTTGGGCTACTTCTTCGTATATTTCATGTGCATCGAAAATAACTTTACAGCCACACTTCTTTTTAACTTGCTCCGCAATTTTTATACCGTGTACATCATGACAATGAAGAATTTCTGGCGCTTCACTCACAATTGCAGATACAACTTTATCTTGTTTGGACTTTTCAAAATAATTATTCAAAAAGCTGGAACTTTTTCCATTTGTGACATTTTCAACTAGCCCGTAATTAAAGCTGAACTTCTTCTGCTCTGAATATCGAGCATAAAAAATCTTGTACGTTAAGAAAGCCAAACATAACAATAAAAGAATGCTTACAACAACTGATGCTACGCCTTGCAGAGTCACCATTTGAAAGCTCTCTGCTGAAAGGGAATTAAAGAAGAAGAATGAGCCAACAGCGAGGCATAGTGAAACAAATGCCATCGCAAGCATAGAGATAAAAACTAAACTGGCGGCTTTTGAGTGTAGTTCATGCTTCCATGGAACGAGCTTGACCACCAGCGATGAGCTCAGCATTTTGAGATCGAAATTGTTTTTATTATCTTTAATCCCAATTACCGTCACATCATAGTCATTATTTGCTAATGATTCAGCCTGTTTTAACACCCTTGCATCATGCATTACAGAGTTGAGAACCATAGATACGACTTTGGTTTTTTTGGTATTTTCCACTGACAAGTTACTCCTTTAAGCTTGATTCGAGGTATGGATGCATGGGTAAGCTAAACACTCTGTCGGCCAAGCGCTCAGCAACAGGGAAGTCTCCCGGCTTGTACCCTAAGTACTGGAAAGCGGTTTGTTGGTGCATGCAGGTTCTGTAATAGACCATGGTAGGAATTCCCTGCTGTTTGAACTTTGCCATATGCTCTTCGCGATGCTCAGAAACTAGAGTGTATTGTGCCCAAGAACTGTAGTAGCCTTCAGGGACGATTGGGGTCTTATACTTGCCGTTGAGCTCATTATGATACTGCTGAGCCGCTAGGTTTCGCTTTTCCAATTCAATGGGGAACTCTGCCAATTTTTCCAGCAAAATAGCAGCTTGAATAGTATCCAACCGGCTATTCATCCCGATCCTAACATTATCGTATTTGTCAGTCCCCTTGCCATGAACCCGTAATGAGCGCACTAACTCTGCATATTGCTCATTATTAGTGAAAATAGCGCCACCATCCCCATAGCAGCCTAACGGCTTGGCAGGGAAAAAGCTTGTGGTTGCTATATCACCAAAACTACCAGCACGCTGGCCGTTTATATTGCCTCCGAAGCCTTGAGCTGCGTCTTCGATAAGCTTTAAGTTATATTTTTCTGCAACCTTTTTAATCTCGGGATAGTTCGCAGGAAGCCCAAACAGATCCACAGCAATAATAGCCTTTGGTTGAAGCTCACCTTCACTGAGCACTTTTTGTACTTGCCTTTCTAGGTCAAGTGGGCAAATATTAAAGGTATCCTCATCTGAATCTACAAATACAGGAGTCGCTCCCTCGTACGCTATGACCTCAGCAGTCGCGAAAAATGTGAACGTAGGGCAAAATACAGCATCCCCCTCACCAACGTCTAAAGCCATCAAAGCGAGTGTTAAAGCATCAGTGCCATTTGCGCATGTAATAACATGCTTGACGCCCACAAACTCTGCTAGCTTTTCCTCAAGTTCTCTGACTTCTGGCCCCATGATATATTGTCCATGCTGTAGGACCTGCCCAATGCGAGCATCTATTTTACTTTTCAAGTGCTGATACTGTGCAGCTAAATCAATAAATTGCATATTATTTTTCTTCTTTCAGCGAGAGTTTCTTGCCCTCTAATTGATAAAGATCGCCTGTGTGCGGGCAACGAACACTGCCTTCGCCCTCGATAGGTAAATCCAACTGTTCGCCATACTTACTTATCCAGCCTATTTGCTTAGCAGGAACGCCAACCATAAGAGCAAAGGGGGGAACATTTTTATTGATCACCGCACCGGCGCCAACTAATGCATATTCACCGATTGTTACGCCACATACGATAGTGCAATTAGCTCCTAATGTGGCACCTTTTTTAACAATAGTGTCCCGGTATTCAGTTTTACGCTCAATGAAAGAACGAGGGTTATAAACATTTGTAAAGACCATGCTAGGTCCACAAAAGACATCGTCCTCTAAATGTACGTTGTCGTAGACAGAAACATTGTTTTGGACTTTGACATTGTTTCCAATCGTTACTTTATTACCAATAAAGACATTCTGGCCTAGGGAGCATCCCTCCCCAATCACCGCGCCACCACATACGTGAACGAAGTGCCACACTCGGGTGTTTAGACCTATTTGTGCTCCATCATCAACAATGGCACTTTCGTGTACTTTATAACCCTTATTCATCTTATAGAACCTTGCTCAATAACGGGTGACCCTTACCTTTCGCTTCAGAAATAGGCATCAACCTAATTTTTTCTACGGTTTCAATAGCGACTCTGTTTTCATCAACACCAAAGCCGTTGCCTTGCAATATATTCATGTAGCTTTGGGTATGAAGGTCCGTAAAACCACCTGAGAACTCTAATTCTTCGTCACCAATAGTAATACTTCTGTAGGTCAGCTTTTCACCACGAACAGCGTTTTCTGGAAGGTTATTCGCATCGATAGACAAGAACCAACGAACACGCGCTTTCTCATACTCTAGGTAGCCGCTGGCAGTCTTTTCATCACGGTAGTGAACTTCATTATTTTTTAGCTCACCAAAAACGAAATGCAACATGTCGTAAAAATGAACACCGATGTTAGTCGCGACACCACCTGATTTATGGTCAAAGCCCTTCCAAGATTTCATATACCACTTTCCGCGAGAAGTCATATACGTTAAGTCAACATCAAAAACATGATCGGGTGATGCGGCGGCTACTTTTTCTTTCAAAGCAATAATTGAAGGGTGCAATCTTAACTGCAAGATTGAATTGACGCGAGCACCATACTTGGCTTCGTATTCTTTCAGTGTATCCATATCACTGGAGTTTAATACTAAAGGCTTTTCACAAATAACATCTATGCCATTTTTTAGGGCATACTTCATGTGTGGAGTATGGAGATAGTTAGGGCTACAAATCGCGATATAATCTAATTTCTCGCCCTTCATCTCTTGATCTTCAACAAACGCTGTAAAGTCCTCAAACTCAGTAAAAAACTCAGCTTCAGGAAAGTGGCTATCCATAATACCCACGGAGTCATTCACATCCATAGCTACAACTAGCTCATGACCCGTTTCTTTAATAGCCTTTAAGTGTCTCGGTGCGATATATCCTGCAGCACCAATTAATGCAAACTTTTTCATTTTAGGCCTTCAATACATTTTCATTATGTGTTCTATACTTTCCTCGCGTATCAACAATCAACTGAGCGTGAGAAAGCAAACTGTTGTAATCTACATCATCATGATCGGTTGCCAATACGATACCGTCATAAGATGAAATATTTTCGGGAAGTAGTTCTACTGATGTTAAGTCAAATGAGTGCTCTCTCATTTGCGGGAAAACAGGCACATGTGGATCACTATATTGAACATTTGCCCCTTTGTTTCTTAATAACTCCATAATTTCTACCGACGGCGACTCACGCATGTCATCAACATTCTTTTTATAGGCAATACCGAGTACCAGAATATTGCTGCCTTTGAGCGCTTTGCCGTGATCATTTAAGCCATCCATCAATTTTCCTACAACGTATTCAGGCATCCCTCTATTTATTTCGCCTGATAACTCTATAAACCTAGTGTGAAGACCATACTCGCGAGCTTTCCAAGTCAAATAAAATGGGTCAATCGGTATACAGTGCCCACCTAGTCCTGGGCCTGGATAATAAGGAGTAAAGCCAAACGGCTTGGTTGCTGCTGCGTCAACAACTTCAAAAATATCGATACCCATTCGATCAGCAACTATCTTCATTTCGTTCACAAGACCGATATTGACAGCTCGGTGAATGTTCTCAAGGAGCTTAGTCATTTCAGCAACCTTTGTAGAGCTGACGGGTACAACCTTATCAATTGCAGAGTGATACAAAGACACGCCTATATCTGAGCATTGCTTAGTATGGCCACCGCATACCTTTGGAATATTTCGAGTTTCAAAATTTGGGTTGCCCGGGTCTTCTCTCTCTGGCGAATAGATTAAAAAGAAGTCATCCCCAACTTTTAAACCTTGCTTTTCAACTCGAGGAAGCAGTTCTTCTTCAGTTGTGCCGGGATAAGTTGTACTCTCCAAAGACAAAGCTTGGCCTTTTCGGAAGAAAGGACTTAATGCATCAGTTGTATTTATAACAAAGCTTAAGTCTGGCTCTCGGTGTTTGTTCAGCGGTGTAGGTACACACAACACAAGCGCGTCACATAAGCTTGCTTTAGCGAAGTCACTTGTTGCTTCGGCGCCATTATCAAGCGCAGACTTAATCGCTTTTGGTTCTATATGTTCTATGTAGCTTTCACCAGCCATCAAGGAAGAAACCTTGCTGTTATCTATGTCTATACCGATCACTTTGTAACCGACAGACGCATACCTAATAAGCAGTGGTAGACCAACATAGCCCAATCCAACGATGCCAATCACGGCATCCTTAGAATCCAGTTTATTCTTTAATTCGCTAAAATAACTCATACTTAGTCCGTTCTATCTGTTATATATGTCTTCAAAGCGTACAATGTCATCCTCACCTAGATATCCACCGCTTTGAACTTCTACTATTTCTAACATCATTTTCCCTGGGTTTGTCAGCCTGTGAGTTGCTCCCAAAGGGATATAAACCGATTCATTCTCTGATAAAATTTGTTCATTGCCATCAATTTCTACTAAAGCTGTTCCTTTGACAACAACCCAATGTTCAGACCTATGATGGTGCATTTGTTTTGATATAGAGGCCCCTGGCTTCACAGAGATTCGCTTAACTTGATAGCGCTCCCCTGTGTTTATCGATTCAAACTTTCCCCAAGGTCTATGCACCTGCTGATGCTCTATATGCTCGCTTCGACCTTCATCAGCCAAAAGGTTTACAACCTTCTTAACATCTTGAACCTTGTCCTTGTGCGCAACTAAAAGAGAGTCTTTGGTACTTACGATGACTAAATCACTGACCCCAACAGTTGCAACAAATTGACTCTCACTTTGAACGAAGCTGTTATTTGAATCTATATTAATAATATCGCCAAAACTCACATTCCCTGACGCATCTTTTTCTCGGCTCTCCCACAAGGTGGTAAATGAGCCTAAATCGCTCCAACCAATACTGACAGGCAAAACTAACCCTTTAGTGGTTTTTTCCATTACAGCGTAATCAATGGAGTCGCTAGGTGCTTTAGCAAACTCCTCTTGTGATACTCTGATAAAATCCAAATCTTTCTTGGCATTCTTATGAGCCGATTGCACAATCTCATACATGCTTGTGTGGAAGGTTTTTAACTCAGACAGAAAAGTATCTGCCCTTAATACAAATATTCCACTATTCCAGAAATAGCCGCCACGCTCCAAGAAAGACTCTGCTGTATGCTTATCAGGCTTTTCTACAAATTCTTGGATGGGGCTTAACTCGGATTTATGCTCAGCCTTTATGTAACCGAACCCAGTTTCAGCCCTGGTAGGATGAATACCAAAGGTAACAATAGCTCCCTCTTGGGCCGCAGCAATCCCTTTCTGAACAGCGACCTCGAATGCTTTAGAATCTGTAATTACATGATCTGAGGCTAGGACGACTAGGATAGCGTCTTTATTTTTGGACAACGCTTCAAAGGCTGCTAGTGATAATGCTGGAGCCGTATTACGAGCACAAGGTTCCAATAAAATTGCACTTGGAAGTAAATCGATCTCCCGAAGCTGTTCTGCTAAAACAAAACGGTGACTTTCATTACAAACAAAAATTGGATTATTGTAATCACTCACGCGTAAAGCAGTATCCTGAATCATGCTATGATCACCTGAAAGCTTTAAAAACTGCTTTGGATAATGCTTTCTTGACAGTGGCCAGAGACGAGTACCGGAACCACCTGACAAAATTACTGGGTAAACGTCTGGGTTAGGCATATTTTTCTTTGAGGTTTTAGAGACACTAGTAAACATCCGTATTCTGGAGTGGTAGTCTATATTAATGAACCGTTAATTCAACCTTGGAAGTGAATAAGTATCGCGATTTCAACCTATCGCTTTGATAAGCTTCACGAGTTCTGAGGTCTTTTCTTTTAAAAGCCGAGTATCTGTTTTGGTTTCTATGTTTAAGCGCAAGAGCGATTCTGTATTCGACTCTCTCAGGTTAAAACGCCAAGTGCTGAATTCAACACTTAAACCGTCGATAGTCTCAACTTTTATGCCCAATGGAGTGTAGAGCTCCTTGATCTTTGCCACCACATCCTTAGGGCTCACGACTTTGAAGTTTAATTCACCTGACACTGGGTACTTCAAAGCAGCTTCTTTTGTTAATTGATGAAGACTAGTGGATTTTTTAGATATCAACTCAGCTATAAGCAGCCAAGGGATCATGCCACTGTCGCAATATGCAAAGTCTTTAAAGTAGTGGTGCCCACTCATTTCACCTCCGTATATTGCGTCTACTTCTCTCATGCACTCCTTGACAACAACGTGCCCAGTCTTTGATTGAATAGGGCGGCCTCCAAGCCTATTTACTACATCAACAGTATGCCAAGTTAGACGCGGATCATGGACAACACTAGCTCCTGGCTCTTTCAGTAAAAATGCTTCAGCCAGTAAACCAACGATATAATAACTTTCAATAAAATTGCCATGCTCATCAAAGAAGAAGCAGCGGTCGAAATCACCATCCCATGCAACCCCAAAGTCAGCCTTGTTTTCCACAACAGCTTGAGCCGTGACGCTACGGTTTTCTTTAAGTAAAGGATTAGGAATGCCATTTGGGAAGGTTGGATCAGGGTTATGGAAAAGCTTAATGAACTCTACCGGTACCGCCAACTCATCGAAGCGCCTTTCTATTTCGTCAATCACATGCCCAGCCGTACCATTTCCGGCATTCACTAGCACTTTTAGGGGTTTAAGCTGGTCACAATTAATAAAACTCAAGTAAAAATCAACCAACTCATTAATTAGACTAACGCTTTCGAGCTTCCCTCTATCGCGAGTTTGAGCTTGTCCCTTCCATGGCTGCTGTTCCGCAAGTTTTTTTATTTCACCCAGCCCATTACTATATGTAATTGGACGCGCTCCACTTTGAACAAACTTCATGCCATTGTAGTTTATAGGGTTATGAGAAGCCGTGACCTGTATGGCTCCACCCACTCTCAGATAGAATGCAGCAAAATAAGTTTCTTCACTTCCTGTGACTCCTAAGTCCAACACATCGGCGCCGGAATCCATAAGTCCTTCAGCAAGTGCCATCTTCAAAGCGTTACTAGACGCTCTCGCATCTTCACCAAGCACAACCCTCTCCGGCTTAAAAAACTCCCCGTATGCTCTCCCTATACGATAGGCTATATCCTCGTTAAGCTGTTCACCTAACTCTCCCCTGACATCATAAGCCTTAAAACAATTGAGTTGATGTGCCATATTTCTGCATGCCAATATCTATATCAGGCGCATATGTTAAAGATTTACAGATACTAATTCTAGCGCCATCGAATCAATAGCTCGTCTCTGCTTATTTTTTATTTCTTTTTATGTAATGATCGACGCTATATATTGAATACTAGGTAAAAAGAGAACCACCGTGCTTAGCAAAAACTCAAATCTGCTTTATCTGTTTCTAGCTGCTATGCTACTAACATTAACATTTCTTGCTTATTGGCCATCACTAAGCGTCCCATTTTATCTAGATGATTACATTTCCATTAAACAAAACCTCGTTCTCCAAGAGGGTAGCTGGACCGATGTCATAAAATCAGATAAAGCTCGCTGGGTTGGTTTACTCAGCTTCAAAGCAAATTATGTTTTATTTGGTGACAGCTTGGCATCCCTACATACCATGAATTTGTTCATTCATTTATGTAATATTCTGCTAGTTGGTTTTCTTACTTTCAAACTATTAAACCTAGCCAGTTGCTCTCAACGGGTCATACCATGGGTAACCCTTTTTATAATGGCATTGTTTGCATTACACCCATTAAATACTCAAGCAGTAACCTACTTAGTACAACGATATGCATCGCTTGCAACACTATTTTTCCTGCTCGCCTTGAGTTGCTACATATTTGCAAGAGAAAGTACAAAACATGTAAAAGTTGCTGCATGGGTGATTGGCTGCTTGATATTTGGGATACTTGCTTTTTTCACAAAGCAAAATGCGATTACTCTGATTGGTGTTTTACTAGCGTTCGAGTTGTGTTTCTTTAATCGTATAAAGCTCAACCATGTTCTGAAAACCATCGTAATATTTCTTATAGCCTTAAGCATACTATACCCCCTACCTGTTCTGAACGCGCATTTCGAAGCATTCTTTACTCGCTTAGGAGATCTGACTAGCGAAACCGACATATACAGCCGCTGGCAATACTTTTGTGCGCAGCTCAACGTTATCTTCATCTATTTAGGCAAGTGGGTTTTTCCTATGGAGCTTCGCCTGGAATATCCTTATACAACCCAATCTTTTTCCCGGGTTGGTACCTTATTGGCGCTCTCAGCGCACGTTTTTTTACTATGCTTTGCATTAAAAAATTTGAAGAAATACACCCTTATTTCTTTTGGTTTATTTTTCTTCTATATCACCCATTCCGTCGAATCAGCACTAGTGCCTATTCGAGATATAGCATTTGAGCACAGAACCTATCTTCCACATATTGGTCTACTATTTGTACTTGCCGGCTTAGGGGAGCTTATATATAAACACGGCACTGTCACACCCAAAGCCACCAAATTTATTTTGCCTATTATTATTCTTATTTTGGGTAGTCTGACGTTTTCTCGTAACACGCTATGGCAATCACCTACTGACTTTTATGAATATGAGCTATCTTTGGAACCACGTAACTTGCGTGTAATGAATAACCTTGCGCACGCTTACACTAATTCAGGCAACTTCGATAAAGCTCAAAGCCTATACGAGAGAATGGATGAGTTAGAACAAAGTGATAGCAAATTAATGTCAACAAGCACCGTGCTTTCAAACATCATGATTTGGAACCTCGAGCAAAAGAATATAGCAAGAGCTGAAGAGATAGCGATAAAGATCACCCAACGAGAAACAAAAGGACCAATTTTAGCAAAGGCTTGGGCAGTTTATGGCACAGCTGCAATGGCCAGAAGGGACGCTCAGTCGGCAGAACAGCGATTTAAGACATCCTTGAGTTATTCACCAAATGATGTGGGGACATTATTACTATATGCAAAATCTCTCGGAGTGCAGCGTAAATTCGATGAGGCAAAAGAAGCTCTACTTCGCGCCCAAAAACTAGCCCCAAATAATCAGGAAATTAGAAAGCTGATGAATCTAATTCGAGGTTAGAAAGCTGGCGATATTTTCGCCACCTGTCAGCTTCTACCAGTTAAGGTGTAGTAGCTGACTTCCCTCTTCTGTATAATGCATTCAACAATACCAACAATTCGAAAACCTATGTCTCAAATTCAGGCTCAAAGCTTCACCTCTCTATCCGACGTATTACAAGCACTATGGCAAAATAAAATAAAGCTTGTACTAGGTTTTATATTCGGGGCATTAATGGGTGCAGCCATAGCTTATTCAATGCCTGAAATGTATCGCTCTCAAGCAATTTTATTTCCTTCATCTTCAAGTTCAGGAAGCAACTTGGGAGGACTTGCTGGTCAAATTGGGGGATTAGCATCAATTGCAGGAGTGGATTTAGGTGAAGATCAAAATGATAATACCACTCTAGCCATCGAAATCCTTAACTCACATAAGTTCATCATTGAGTTTATCAATAACAACGACTTATCCGTACCATTGTTCGCGTATAAAGGCTTTGACTTCAAAGGCAATGAAGCGCTGATAGACAATAGTGTATATGATGAAATTAAAGGTGAGTGGCATAGAAAGCCTGATGTTCTAGGGAGCAAAAAGCCTAATGACTTCCAATTAGTTAAAGAGTTTCGGAATCAGTTTGATGTAAGCCAAGATAAGGTTACAGGAATGATCACCGTAACTTTCGATAACCCTTCACCTCAAGTCGCACAACTTGTTGTCCAGAAGCTCGTTGCTTCTGTAAATAAATCAGTTAGAGAGCGCGATATTGATCAAGCGGAAAAAAGCATTGAATATTTAAGGGCCGAGCTCGCTAATACCTCAGTATTCGAAATGAGAAAAATGTTTAGTCAACTAATTGAAGAACAAACGTCAAAACTTCTACTCGCAAAAGTGAAAACAGACTACGTTTTCGAAACAGTAGACCCTCCTCTATCTACTTTAAAACCAAATACACCGAACAAACCTCTGATCATAATTGTCATGTCCTTTATAGGTCTGATTATGATGGCTTCCTATATTTTAATATTTAGAATGCCGAAAAAACACGTATAGGCAAAGAGGTTATTATGAATATCTGTTACGTTATGGAGAGCTTCACTTTAGGTGGTGTAGAGAAAGTCACATATCAACTATTAAGTGAATTAGGCCATAGAGCAAAAGCCGCTGGGCATCGCTATTATTTGAAAGTGTTAGATAATAGTGGTGATTTAAAAAGTCTATTCGATAACATTCATAACGTAGAAGTCAGCCCAATTGAGGGGTTCCTGTCCTTTCGAAAGTTTTGTATTGAGAATCAGATCGAATGTGTTGTCTTCACGAAAGGAGGGATATCTAGGTATGCCTGTTTACTTCCTCTTAGTATTAAAACTGTAGCTATACAGCACGTTCCCATCAACCTCCCACAGGTTAGCAAACTCAAAAATTGCTTTAGAGCATTCGGTGCAGCGATACTATATAGAAGAATGAGTTCGGTAATAACCGTATCGGAGGGTATTCGTCAAAATCTTATAAAGTACCTTCGCCTTTCAGAGGACCATGTTAATACTATTTATAACGCGGTGGTTGATTCCGATGTGGATACTGTGGCCAGTACACCAACTGAATATAAGGATTATTGGGTCTTCGTTGGTCGCTTGAGTTACCAAAAGGGAACGGATATGCTGGCTAAGGTAGTACAACTAGCATCTGAGCAAATCCCAGACTTCAAACTCGTGATTGTAGGTAGTGGTCCAGAAGAAAGTGCATTCACTTCACAATTGAGTAGCTTTGGCGTTCGAGACAGAGTCATTATTCATGGCTTTAGCGACAACCCATACCAATACATTAAGCACGCCAAGGGATTACTACTCCCCTCGAGGTGGGAGGGTTTACCAACAGTACTAGTCGAAGCAGCTTACTTGGGCACTCAAACTGTTAGTTTTGATTGTCGATATGGCCCTTCTGAACTAACGAGTAACGGACAGAACGGTTATTTAATAAAGCAAGACGATGTAGACGCTTTTGCCGAAGCCATAATAGCTATTGAAAAAGGTTTACAGAAACCGATGCCTGACACTAAAAACTTCACTAAGAGTCAAGCCGCTAAAAATTATGAGCTTTTCGTAAAGCAGCTATGTAGCCAAAAATAGAATGCTGTTGATATTCGTTATACTCTTCTTCATTTGCTTTTTCCCTACATACCTTTTTTCAGAAGAGGTATTTTTAGGGCAGACGCTGCTTTTTTTGTCTTTTCCTTTTCTTCTATTTTTAACTTATATAACTTTTAGAAACAGAAGTAACAACTTCATCATTCCACCAATAGCAATTCTTTTATTTATCTTTGGGAGCATTTTTTTACTCACAATCATATCAAAAGTAAGCTTTATGGATCTGGGAATGGTTATAAATCACTGTAGGTTTTTCGGCTACGCGCTAGTCTACTGCTTAGCGTATAATATAGCCTACGATAATGACTTTAATTTGCAAGACTTACGAAAAGCCTTGTATATGATTGTAGCCTCTCTTCTACTTTTTATTTTGTTTCATTTTGCAGCCCCTGAGCTTGCTATAGTAAAACTCCAAACCCCCCGGTTGGCTATAGACTTTACGGGTTTTAGGATTGGAGGTCCTTTAGAATGGAGTTACATTTTTGCTTTCTGCATTACTCCAGTCCTAATTATGGCTATACACGAAACAATAAGAAGAGAGGGTGGTACGCTATCATTAATATTAGCACTTTTATTGATGGGTACTTTACTTTTGTCTCAGTCTAAATCTGCGTACCTTGCAACCTTCTGCACACTGTTACTGTATCTCTGTTTTTCATTCCTCAATTACCGTTCGAATAAGCTTTTAATCACTTTAGTAACACTATCGGCTTGCGCTTTGACTTATACTTTTATTACTTTTTCAGATCAGTTTGCCCATATTTGGGGATTTATAGATAGCTTAGAAAGTGGGCAGTCAGACGCTTCAACTAAGGCACGGCTAAACCAAATTAGCCTGATTGCATTGACAGTTGAAAACTCCATTTTAATGGGTTACCCAATAATATATGAGAATATAGAAAACGGGTTCGCGCACTATTTGTATTTTTATGGTTTGATTGGTTTAACAGCTTACCTCGCTTTCATAGGCAGCTTCTGGTTTGACTGCTATTACAAGTGCAGACAGTTCTTTTTAATGCAAAAAGGTAAAAATATGGGCTTACATTTGGGAATATTGGCATTCGCAACGGTGGTGCCGATTTATGCCTTGTCGGCCTCACCTACGGACTCCCACAAAGGAGCTTACTTTTTCTTTTCTTTAATGGCCTTCTATGCAGGCCTTATCGATAAAAATACGAAAGTTAGCACTAGGTCCAAATAGGTCATAAATTATCTTAGTACACTCAGGTGACGCTCCAATTGCAACTTCGCGAACATCTAGCTACCATATTCACGCTCGAGCTTTGAGCTAGGCTATCGAGCACACCTACAACAAATCATAAAGGTTAGCCTAAAATGCATAAACTCGAGAGTATCGAGCAACGAGTAATAGACTGGAAACATTTAAAAGAAATCATACAAGCACCCAAAGATAAACAATGTTCACCTACATTTATTACCTATTTAAACCCTTATACGGCTACGCTAGCTTATAGAGAGGACTACCCATCTAATAATGTAGATGGCTTTGTCCTTGATGGCACCATTGCTACGAAAATGTTCAACATTTTCAATAGAAAAAAGTATAGAACCCTAAGTTTTGACTTTTCCCATGCAGCGGGAGATGTTTTTTCTCTTTTAGAGAAAAACCAGCAATCAGTTGCGATCATTGGTGCATCGAAAGAAGAGCTAGATGTATTTACATCTAGGATTCAAGCAATGTTCAACAACTTAAAAATTGTTTACTCACATAGCGGTTATTTAAATATCGATACTCAGCTAGAACAAATTATTGGATCTCTTAACAAAGAAAAACCAGATTTTATTTTGCTATCCACAGGCGCGCCTCTGCAGGAGTTCATTGGTTGTAGGCTCCGCGAAAAGCTGACAGGCACTAAAGTTATTACCACTTGCGGTGCCTTCGTTAGTCAGACGGTTTCGGCAAAAAGGGAGAAGTATTATCCAGTTTTGGTAGATAAACTATGTTTGCGGTGGCTATACCGACTTATTAAAGAAAAGCATATCCGCAAACGCTGGCTAAAGTTTTACCCTCGCTTTGTATTTCTCTACCCAATAATGAAAAGCTCTTTATTACTCAAAAGGTTATTTAAACGATGAAGAAAATTGGTTTTATAGGAGTTGGTAAGATGGGGTTATCCCACCTTGCTATAGCCAACAGCCTCCCGAATCTAGAAGTACGAGCCATGGCTGACACTTCAACAATGTTGTTAAAAACATTAAATAAAGGCCTAAGAGTAGCAACATATACAGACTATAAGGAAATGGTAGAGCTCGAAGAACTAGATGCCGTTGTTATATCCCTACCAAACTCTTTACACTTTGAAGCTGTAAAAGCTTGCCTACTCAAGGGTCTTAACGTATTTATTGAAAAGCCATTTACACTTGATTACAAGCAAAGCTTAGAGTTGCAGTCATTAGCTGAAGAGAAAAACCTCTACATCCAAGTCGGCTACGTAAACCGTTTTTGCGATACGTTTTCTTATGTTCGTGAAATAATTAATAGTCAGTCTCTTGGGCAGGTTACAAATTACAGCAGTATCATGACCGGACCTGTGATAACAGAAAACCATGAGAGTGGCTGGCGCAATGATTACAGTAAAGGGGGCGGCTGCCTAAACGATTATGGCCCGCATTGCATAGATCTTATATGCTTCTTGTTTGGAACGGAGTTTGAGGTTACTCAGGCATCTTTGCAAAGCAAGTTTTCTACTAAAGTGGATGATATAGTCGATGCAAAATTTACTCATCCAGACTTTAGTGGTGAAATTTATATAAATTGGTCAGACAATACGGTTAGGAAAGCTTCAAACAAAGTTCGTATAGACTTTGAAAGGGGCAGTATCGAGGTTTCAAAGCAAGAGATGAGCATAACTTCCGCTTTGGATATCCCTCAATTCAACATAAAGAAAGGTGATAACCTTAAGTATATTACAGATTTTTCTACAGACGTGAGCTTCTACCTACGTGGTGAAGAATTTAGCCGCCAGTTAGAAGAATTTAGCCACTCTTTAAATAGTAAAACAAGCTCTATTTGCGATCTAGCCTCAGCTTGTAAAGTAGACAAAACAATTGCAGATATATTTTCAAAGAGTGGGAAGTAATGGATAAGTTAATTCTAGGCGATAACCAGTTTTTCGGTGTCAACCATAAGTCAGAATCAAAGTCTCAGCAACAATTAGAGACTTTTAAGTCACCTGAGGATATTTTTAATACCTTAAGAATAGCCAATGATGTAGGTGTGAAAAGCTTCATGTTTACAACACACGATAAACTGGAGCCGGTGTTTGATCTCATTAAAAAGAACAAAAATGAGTTCCGGGACTTTAAGCTCATACCTTGTATGCCATATGCCCATAAATATGCCGATGCTATGGCTACAGAGGGAGTCGTTGGTTCTGTCAAAAAGTATATGCCGAGAAACATTTTTAAAGTGGGTTATCGCTCCCTGGTTTCTGCATTGACCAAGGATCCTGTACCTATCATGAAGCTTCTAGTAGACACAGAGATGCGTATGATGAGAGGTTTCGATATCGAGCATGTCTTCCTACAAAATATCGTCACAGACCTTGTGATTGGGCTTGGTATGCAAGATGTACTAGTCGAGTTTGCTGAGTATGCAAAAAGACAATACGGTGCTAAAGCTGGTTTTATTACTTTAAATCAGCCGCTAACGGAACAGAAGCTTATTGAGTCTGGAATATCAAAGCCGCTGCTATGTAGCTCAATTAACAAAATAGGCTTTAGAATGAACCCTTCTCAACCACAAGTTGAGACTTGCTTAACTAAAAAGCGCTCTGACAATATCGCGATGTCTATATTCGCATCTGGTGCAATTAACCCCACAGAGGCCATTGAGTACATTAAAAACCTTGAAGGGGTACAATCAGTCTTGTTTGGTGCTTCATCGCGCCGCAGCATACAAAGCACTTACGAATTAATGGCAAGGTAAGTGTGTTTTTACCCTCTAAGTTTCCTCTCTTTCTTTGCAAGCGCTACCCTCAGGTAGCGCGCTAATTTCCAAGCATGCTGCACCCCATAATAATAAAAACAAAAGATAATCAGAAAAGTGAACAGTGAAAACCAGTTAGGTACATTCAACACTTCAAATACGATACCAGTTATAGACAACACCACAGCAAAAACTGTGATAGTGAATAGTGCTTTACGAGGGGAAAATCCTATTCGCATAAAAATATGGTGAAGATGATCACGGTCCGCCATGAAAGGTGACTGCCCTTTACGCACTCGGCGGATAATGATCGCGACCATATCCATCAATGGAACTGCAATTATCCACAATGCTGTCACTGGTGAAAACGCATTACTGTGGTTAGATTGAGTGAAAGCCATCAATAGCCAAACCACACTCAAACCAATGAACATGGATCCAGCGTCACCCATAAAAATTTTCTTGCTACGGTGTCCCTTTACACCTAAATTAAAAGCTAAATAAGGGACAAGAGTGGCTATGATGATAAGAGGCAAAATACTTAACTCTCCCCCATTGATAAGGATCAAAGCGGCTATAGAGCTGAATGTTACAATGCTCATGCTCCCAGCGAGTCCATCTATGCCATCTATCATATTATAAGCATTTATGGCACCTATCACAGCGACTACAGTGAAGGGAATACCGAAGGCACCTAGCTCTACCCTTCCTAGGTAAGGCAAGTCTCCTAGGTAATGTATGTAAGTTTCTGAACCCCACATCATCAATAAGGCGACGGCAACTTGAACAGCTAAACGAATTTTTACACCTAGCTGCCGATAGTCATCAACGACCCCTAAACACACAATGGCCATAGCACAGAACAAGTAACATAATGTAGACCTATCTAAAGGCAAAAAAACTAACACTGAGACGAGAACGGCTAAAAATATCGCCAGCCCACCAATCAGAGGAATAGCTCCCACATGTCTTTTCCTTTGACAAGGTGTATCTACCAGACCAATTTTTTCGGCAAACGGAATTGCCAACAATATTGAGAAGTAAGTCGCTATAAAAGCGAAGAAAATTGCCATACCAAATTATGCAACTATGTATTTATCCAAACCGTATTCTATTAGATTTTAGAGCCAATAGAACCCAAATTAACACCTGATTACAAATTGTTTATCATTATAGGAAAACTTTAATCAAAAGACAGACTTTCTAATTCGTCTACTATTCGCTGTTGTTGCTGCTTTATTTTCCCTTCAGCTTCATACTTTAAGCACTTTTCGACTCCTGTTAAGACTTCGTCAGAAAGGACTGTTTCAATATCAAAGCATAAATCACTCATCCCTATGTAGCTCATGATCCCCTTTGCTTTAGGACCATAATATGAAAGCGCAACAGCGGGCGTAAGCTGGGATAAAGCAAATACAACTGAATGGAAACGAGTTCCAACGACAAAACTTGCTTTTTGATAAAAGGCTAGTGTTTGAGGCAGTGTTAAAGGGGAAGTAAACAACTCAATGGCCTCATTATCACATAAATCGCGAAACTCTCGACTGATCACGCGATCATCCTCAATCTTTATAGGCCCGGTTACATGAGGGAATATGTATACTTTGTCAACAGTCCCACGCTCTAAAAGCCGTTCAGCGGCTGATTTTAACTCCTGCATATAAGCTGCCCGGACTTTCTTGATATTTCCCTTCATTGGCTCTCTGAGAGTGAATATTGCGTATCGGTTAGCCACTGAAATAGGCAAGGTAGGAGCGACGTCAAAGTCAGCGAGATAAAAAGCTGAATCAGGCTTAACGTCAACACTAGCCTTAGGTGCCAATCTTAAAATAACTTCCTTCGAAAGGTTTTCTCTGACAACACATTTAGCTTTACGGAAAGTGTTCTCCATAACTTTGTGTGCTAGCCGACCTTGGAAGGGGCCTATAGATTGACTAAACAATATTACCTTCTTTTTTAAGTGAAGGCCTAGAGTCATTGGTTGAGTCAAGCGAAGCAACCTAAATAAACTCTTGAAATTGTTGTTATATGAAAATAAATAGTGTCCGCCAACAGAGACTATTAGATCTGCCTCTTTTACCTCAGTATTAAATCCTGAAAAGCGACTAAACCATGGGAAAAAGATTGATAAAAAAGCAGCGATTAAACGTAAACCTTTAGTCAGCGTAACATCGGAAGCCTCTAGAGGAAGAGGAGAAGCTATCACGTCAATGTCTGGAAATTCTTGCTGCAATGAAATATGAGCGGTACGCCAAACTTTATGTTCGACAGGCACCATAGATACAACTTTTATGCCCGCGTGGGGGTATCTTCTTTTCAAAAGTAAAATGGCAGAATGAACTAACGCCATATCTCCACGATTATCATCATGCCAAGCATTGACAACAAGTATGTTCATATCACATCTTATCCTAAAGCTGAACTAAACGCAGTGCACTTATTGACACACCACCAATTTAAGGGCGCATAGTATGCCACAAACCCCCCTTGGCAGCGAATCTAAAATAACTCACTCCTTGGCTACAAACCAAAAACAAGAAATAAAGCTCGTCATGACGTACAGCCCACTTCCCAGAAGTAGCGCAAAAGCGGGTCCAAACTCATGGGCAGACATAAAGGCTAATAGTGCGGCTGCGCCTCCCAAGCATGCACTAATAAAAATAAAGTTGGGCTTATGGTTAATTTTCAAACACGCGGTGCTGACTTTATTAATTGAGAATAAAATAGCCAACAGCACCAAGGATTGATACTGATAAAACACTTCTTGATAGGGCTTGTACAAAGTGGCAAATGCAACCCATGAAACTACGTATATCAAGGCACTTAGTAACAGGCCAATGATCGAAACTTGCAACACTCTCTTTTTCATATCTTTAAGAGAGACCACACCTTGACGAGACTGTTCAGCATACTCAACCAACATTGAGTTCTCTAAAACGGTAGTAATTAAGTTTGCCAAGCCAATGAAGCTAAGCATTAGGCGCAAGCCATTGAACTCTTCCCTCGTTATCAACGGCTCAAATAAAAGTAGAACACCAGAGCTTAAAAACCACATTGTGGCAGCGGACAACAATGTCCACCTAGCGAAAGCATGGTTCTTTTTAATGTAAGCCTGTGTTGTTCTTACTCTACCAACTTGAACTTGCTTTGATATCCCCCTACAAAGCGAAGCAAAACTCACAGTAATAACGAGGAAGAACCATTCTGCTTTCGTTACATTCAGCCCCCACAACAGCAATAGGCATGCACTTCCTATAGCTATCAAAAGCAATGACTTTTTTATTAAAAATATGTTGCTTAAGTCAATAAATGCTTTCTTTCTCAGTATGTCGTAAGTTAACCATGGAATGACTGAAAGGCCTGACGCAAAGCTTAAGGTAAGAGAAAAGCCTTTTATATAATATAAAACCCCAGCCAGAAGAATAGCAGTAACAACGGTAGCTCCCCACGTAAGCAACAGAGCCGATGAAACATAGCTAGCTCTTTTACGTTGACTATAAAAAACAAAGAAAGGGTTTCCGAGGTACGAAAAACCGGCAAAAAGTACAACTTGCACTAAAGTGAAGCTATAAGAAAAATGGAAAAATTGCTCTTTCTCGAGTAGTAACCCTGAGGCAAAGATGGCCACAAAACTGACACTGGAAAAGCCTAGTTGCTCAATGAATCTAGCGTGAGCCTGCAAAGATTGCTTCATTTTAAAAATTTTTACATGGTGGGAGTCAGCCACAAGAAAGCGCTCTCGTGGCTGAATTCAATTAGTCTAAAGTGATAGGAGTGTTATAAAGCTCGGATATTTTTTTACCAAACTCATCCACTTGAGTAGAATCCCTAACAATTCGCGTCGTTATCAACATTATGAGTTCCGTACGACTGTTATTGTCTGTACTACTTGAAAACAACTTTCCGAACAGAGGGATATCAGAAAGAACTGGTACTCCATTTTCTACTTCTGTAACGGTGTCTTGGATCAGGCCACCTAACGCAACCGTTTGCCCATCCCTTGAAATCACTTTTGTTTGTATTGACCGGTTAGTGATTTTTGGTGTTGAAACTTGAATATTAGAGCTTTCGCTAGAACGACTCACAGACATGTTTACATCTAAACTCACAACACCATCTGAATTTATTGTCGGTGCAATTGTCACATTTACACCAGTGTTACGATATTGCACTGAGTTCGCGACTGTTCCAGTATTGATATTGCTAGTACCTTCTACAACTTGAGTAATAATCGGTACTTGATCGCCCGAGTTTATAGTTGCCGACTGCCCATCTTTCACTATCAAATAAGGTCTTGATAGAATTCTTACGTCATCCTGGGTTTCTTTGAAGTTGATTTCTGCCTGCCAGTTACCATCTAGCGCAACTGCGGCGATACTTCCACCGGCCGAGCTTAACGTGCTTGTTAGACCACGGCTCCCTTCAAGACCTCTTGAGTTAAACAGCCATTCTATACCCGAGCTAACATCATCCTGCAAGTTGACCTCAAGAATAGAAACATCGAGTATAACTTGACCCGGTAAAACATCCACCTGGGACAAGAGAGACTCGAGCTGTCGGTACTCAGCAGGGGTCGCCTGAAAAATCAAAGCATTTTGTTGCTTATCAACGCTCATACGAATGTTTTCTATTTTTGGAGCATCACTGACTGTCTCTTCATCAGAGGAATTCCGTATGGACGCCTGAAAAAGTCTCGAAAGCGTTTGGTGCATTTCTTCAGCTTTAGAAAACTTGGGCTTGAAAACATAATATTGCTTTTCATCTCCAGCAATAGGTACGTCGATCTCTTGAGCCCAATAACTAATACGGTTAATGACATCATCACTGGCCGCATATGCAACAAGTGCATTAATACGAGGCATGCTGACAAATGCGATGTCTCCACCACTGTTTATTTGATAACCATCCTCACCTAACAACTCTTTGATCTTAGTTTCTGCTTCACTAGGTTTTACGTTAGCGAACTTATACATTCGAACTTTTCTACCGTAAGCTCGTGGCACGTCCAACATGTTTACTATACGTAAAGCGCGTTTTAACTCTTCTTGCGATCCTTCTAAAACCATCAACTTCTGAAGGCCATGCACAGTAACAGTTGCACTTGATAGCTTACCTAGAATGCTAGTTATATTCTTACTCTCAGTGTAGGTATAAGGAACGAGCTGAGTGATAGTACCCGCTGTATCCGGTATATCACTAATATTGGCACCAATACCGATGGGGATGTCATTTTTCTTATCGCTGCCCTGCTGTTTCTGCAAGTACAGAATGTTGTTCTTGCGATAGGTATTGACACTATTTTGCTGCAAGGTATCGATTGCATTTCGATACAACACAGCTTTGTCAACGGGCTGTGAGAAGTTAAGTGTTATAGCTGTTTTAGACGCAGCAAGGGCAGGGTCCAAAACGTAGTTCAGCCCTAGTAAATCACCAAACACCTCATCAGCAAATAATTTTATCGCCATTTGGTCCGCGACAAATGTTACCTTACTACTGTCAAATGAAGGCGATATGCCGGCCTCTTGCTTCATCTTAACTAACCCTGCCATTCCAGGGACTTGGTCGACTTCTAACGCATTACGACGCTTCTTTGAGTCATCATCACCTTCAGGATCTTGGTTATTTGGGGCTTTATAATCTCCCTTTAAAAAAGATTTATTGATCTTTATATTTTCCCCATTACTTAGCCTTTCTTCCTTTGTGGTAGACGCGCACCCACCTAGCAGGGTGCTAGAAGCTAGCAGGAGTATTGTTGCTCTAAGCATAATGCGTTTCATTTGTCTGAACCCTAACTGTAAAATCATGATTTAACCTTTTTGGGGCGATAGATATCTATCGAGTACCTTTTATCCTTACCAGTAAATACGATTTGCTTTGGTGTGATTTCCACAACTTCGAGCTGGAATAACTCACTACCCACAGAGAGACTGTCGTTGATAACTTGAGCCCCTCTCTTTGCATAAACTCTCACACTAGCTTGATCATCTACCGTAGAAATACTTACGATTCTAATACTGATGTCAGCAACCTTTTGCTCTAGTTCGGGTTGTTCCTCTTTCACAGCTTCTTTTTGGGATACATTGGAGAACTCGATTCCGAGTAAAGTGGCAATGTCTTTCAGAGTTTGCTCCTTTTGCTCTTGGTCCAAAGTTGACAAGCCAACGCCTTCAAATGAAGGAACATCTCTAGTTTCTACACCAGCCCCCTCTTCCTCTGAGATAAGCCAAACTAGGTGGTTAATACACCATAAGAATATAATTGCTAAAAAAATAATTTGTTTCATGCTCTGCTAAACACCTTGATAAACTCAACATCGACAATAAACAAACTATTCCTCGAGTTTGGTTTCCGTAAAAAGGTAACAGCTTTAATTCTATGGCCCTTATTTATATCCTCTAGCTTTGAAATAAAGTTCAACAAAACTAACGCGCTGCCCTCTGCCTTTAAATTACCGGAAAAGGCTACTAGATTATCAGAAATTATTAATTTATCTCTGGGAATTTTGTTAGTAACCACTAAGTCATATCCGGATGCCGAGTCATCTATAACACTTAACCATCGAATAGACAGCTCTTTATCATCCTCGACTGTAGTAAAGTTAGTTGTAACGGCGGCGATATCAGTTTTATAGCCTTCTATAAACTTTTCATATTTTGGCATATTTAGAATTGCACGTTCTTGCTTCTCTGTTACTTTCGACTTCCGCTCAATAACAGACTTTTGCTCTTCTACCCAGGACTGCCAAGGCACATAAAGAAATTCAAACGCTAGAATAAAGCTAATCAAAGGCACACCGATAGTAACTAACTTCTTATTAGTCTTTGCCATATACCCTCTCCGCCTCAATAATAAATAACTCTTTTCCTCGCCTATTATTCACTGGTAATCCAAACTTTACCTCAGCAAGATTCTTGCTTCTCGTTACGGATTGTAAAAGCTCTGTAGCACTCCCTCTAGTCTCACCATATAGCGCTAGTGTGTTTGGAAAAACTTCAATTCTATTTAGGGTATATTGGTTGCCTTCCAACTCAAACGAAGAGAGGACCGGTAAAGCGCTTGTATTATTTTTCATGAATTTTTGCAGTTGCTCGAAGTCCGAACCAAAACTTTTCGCCAAACGCTGAACTTCTAGAGCCTCGTCTACAGAAGAAGACTGCTCAGCTATTTTTTGTTCCAATGAATTAACAGTATGAGACAGGTAAAATGAAGTTAGAGCCATGTAGATAGCAATTACTGAGGCGCCTGCAAATAACGACTGTTTCCAGGTTAACAAGCTCTTAGAGGAACTGCGAGACTCCTTAGTACGCAAACCAACTAAACACCAAGCGGGGGTTGACTTCAGTAGCTCCAATGTAGATTGGCAGTTAGCAGAGAAAAGAGGCTTTTTATCTGCTGATACAATCAAAGTCTCAGCTGCACTGCGTGAGTCTGTAACTGGATATATAAATTCACTTTCACCAGAGACGGTTTTGTAAACATCCAGAGGAATACAATAAAATTCTACCGTAACCTGGTTTAATTGCACATCCATCGCCTGCCAACATACATGAGCAGGAAAAGGGGATACTCTTTTTGACTCAAGTTTGGCTAGCTTGAGCAAGTCAATGGGGTTAGATGCTTTTAGGGTTCTGGTTACTCGTAAAAAGGCATCTGGCATCAGCAGACAAAGCCGCCCAATCCTTTTTTTTCCTTGTTCGCCGTTGGCAATGCTCTTGAGACCTTCAGCTTTGCTATATGTCGCAACAACGTTGACGGCTTGGGCAACTGATGGAAAAAATTTAGTTTTATCTATAGACTTCATTCACTATATAAAAGGGTTTGTATGTCCCTAATCCTCTAATAAGCTCATATTCTCGAGAGATGTTAAAGCCGTCTGCGGTAGAATGAATTACAATGTAATACTTACCGGAAGAATAGCTTCCTCCTCCCTCGTCCTCAGTGAATTCGCCACGGGGAGCTGGTTGCGGCAATATATCAGATCCACTTTTTCCTTGATAGAGTTGTTTTTGTAGCTGCTTAGAAATGTAACTATGATTAATATCCTTAACGGCATACATCGACAGATAAGGAAGTACTTTTTTTAACAACTCGCTATGGCCGTCAAATATATAGTTCAGCTCTTCTTTAGCTACGATATCGTTGTTACTTGGAAGAAAAGGCTCATCGTAACTGCCGCGCTCACCCCCTCTAAATCTCGCAATTCCATCGGGATCCTGCCAATCCTCAAAACGGTCGACGATCTCGGTCACATGGTCTTTTTCAGCTCCAAGAGTTCTCAGAAGCTTCACAAAAACTTCTTTATTGAAAGGCCTAAGAGAAACGAGACCTGATTTATCTGATATAGACACGCTGGCATCAAGATAATCGAACCTTTCACCCTGAAAGCTCTCTAAGTCTGTTGTCTTATTATTTGTACCTTTAGGCCCATAAATATGGATGTTAGACGTCATAATATCGAAGTTAAGCTTCGACTGTATAGAGTAAAGGTTAAGACGCTCTTGTGCTTGCGTTTTCACTAGGTGAGACATCTTCATGTGGTAATTATTCTGACTCATCATTAACAACATAACTGACGTCATTATTGCTGTAATCATAAGTACTAAAAGTAGCGCAGAGCCTTGACTCTTCATCATAAGTCTTCAAACTCCGAATTACTGTTTCCACGCATAGAGTCCGGGTTTTCCTCGGATAACTTCCACATCAACTCCTCTGGGAGCCATGTCTTTTTTCCAACCTCATATATACTAGTAACGCGAATATAAGCAGGTAGTAATTTAGTTTTACCACTGTCGTAATTTTGAAACCACTTAGGAGTCAAGTTAACCTCTGCACGGCCGAACCACCCTGATGTGAAGTTCTCTATATCAGTTCGACTTTCCCAACCGAAGTAATCAATTGAAATATCATTAGCCCTTAAATACTCGAACTTGCTCCCTTCATCACAATCTGAATCAACGACCTTGAAAGTTGATAAATCTCTAGACCCCAATGGTAATTCACAATACAAAAGCTGGTCTTCTGCCCCATCTATCCTGACAAGCAATATACCAATCGCTAATGGCGAGTCTATTAATGCAGGTTTGGTTGTGATAAAGCTCAACGCACGTTGCTCACCTTGGAAAAAAATCTTTTTTTGTTGCTCATAACCTGATAGGTAATAATAAGCGAGGCTTGAGCGCACCGCATTATTAATAGGCTGTAACTCTGTTAACCGCTTTAAAGCCTTATCCTGATCTTGGATATTATCTTGGTTGCCAAAGTTAAAGAAGTATCGATAACTCGATACAGCTAGAGTAATAATGAGGGACATGATCACCATAGAAATCAACACTTCAACTAGAGTGAATCCCCTATATTTGCATACACTCATCCTACTGGCTTCCAAACAAGCTGAGTAAAGTTCAACACTTTGACACTTTTATTATGCTCGACCCGACTTATATCGACGCTATACAATTGGGCAACACCTCTTCCTTGATCAAAGTTATCTTCTGGAGATACCCCCATCACTACGCTTTTCTGTTTTGATAACTTTGCCCGCCACTCAAATAGCTGTCCCCTATAATCGATAGTTCCAGATTGCTGCTCTGTATAATTGAGATGGTATTTCACCTTATCTACTAAAAACTCGCTTAAATAAGCTTGTTCGATAGTTTTCTCAAAGCGTATTTGATGTTCCACCTGAACTCTTGCAACAAAAGACAATGCTGCGATAGCAATGAATAGAATAATTCCTGCTATGAGCACCTCTATAAGAGTCATACCTCTTTGATGAATCATAGTAAAATCTCTTGCTGCTCTCCCTTAGGAGTAGTGAAAGAAACTGTTTGCGGTTGATTTTCTTTCGGTGTTATACGTAACTCTTTAGATGGGAAAGTGAGACTTTTAAATTCGAATGTCCTAAGCACAATATCTTTTTGTTCCTCAGAAGTGACAAGTATTTGCTTGTCATTAAACTTTATGACTAGGGGGCTGTTTGTAAAATAAGTATGGTACCGGGCATACTCTCCGATGTGCTCAAGTCTTTGCAGCTCACCTTTAAAGCGTATCTTATCAACTTGTTTTTGTAAGTTAGGCAAAACAATTGATAGCGCTAACCCCATCAATACTAGCACTATGAGTAACTCTATTAGAGTGAACCCTTTAACTTTAGAATGAGACATCATTTATTGAAACGATACTAAGCAACATGGTGACAACTACTGAACCAACTAGACCACCCATTATAAGAATTAGTAAAGGCTCTAATAAGGCTGTAAACTTCATCAACCAAGACTCAAAGTCATTACGAGCTCTAGAAGCGATTTCTGAAAAAGAGTTATCTAAGCTACCACTTTCTTCACCTACAGCAATTAGGGAAAGCGAAAGCTCATCGAAAAAATCTAAGGTTCGCAAAGAATCCGCTAGAGAATTGCCCGAGGCAATTTGCTTACCTACATGGATGAGACGTTTCTGTAGCATCTCATTCAGCACTGTCCTTGAAGATAGATCCAAGGCCCCAGATAAATTGACACCGCTCTCCAAAGTTAATTGTAAGGCAGTCGCGTACCTTATCCTATCAACTTTGACTACTACACGCTTAACACCCGGGAGTTTTATAAACCTCTGCTGTAACGCCTTTTTATATTCTGGGTTTCTGATAGAAAAAACGAAGAGTACAATTAATGTGACAAGAGCAGCAAATAGGTATTGTTGATTGTTCCTCATCCAACTACTTGTATCAAGTAAAACCTGGGTATAACTTGGGATGGTTTCCATTGAACTGAAAACGCTCGACATACTTGGAACAACAAAGTTAAAAATCGCCAATATAGCAACGACACAGACAATTAAGATAAAGAATGGGTAGGTAGCGGCCTGTATCACTTTCTTCTTTAAAGCGATTTGAAAAGCTAGGTTATCTGCTAAGCGACTAAAAATATTTGATAGGTTACCGGTACTTTCGCCAATCTTTACCATTTCAGCATATAAACTTGTAAAGACTGATTCCCTTTCTTTAATTGCGGCACTGAGATCTGTGCCTTTTTTGACATCATCTAAAACCGAGCTCCAAAGACCCGCTATAGCACTTTTTCCACAAGATTGAACTAACACAGACAGCGCCCTATCGACTTTTAATCCGTTGTTCAATAGGATGGCCATTTGGCTTGTGGATTGCTCAATGTCGGCTAAGGTTATGGTATTATCAAATATTCCTCCACGAGTTGCCTCTGTGATTGATAACGGTGATAATCCCTCACCAATAAGCATCGACTCCGCCTCACTTTCATTGACAGCGACCACTTCGCCTTTTCTTTTCTCTCCCTCACTGTCATAAGCGACATACTTAAAAACGCTACTCAACCCGATACCCTCAGTACTTCATCAACTGTTGTAACACCCTGCAAGGCTTTTAAAAATCCATCTTCTTTGAGAGTTCGGTACTGCTCTCGTTTCATTAAGTCATACAAGTTGTCTAATAGCTTTTCATCCTTAGCGATACGCCTAACTTCGTCGGTACAAGGTAAATACTCCAAAAAGGCAACACGCCCAGCATAGCCAGTTTGTTCGCACTGTTCGCAACCGACAGGTTGGTACAAGCTAATATCTTCAATGGAATATTTCTCTGCTACACGGTTTAGTTCATAGCGCTCTATTAGCTCACTTTCAAGGCTATGGCGCTCTTTACAATGCGGGCATAGCGTTCTTGCCAATCTCTGCGCCATTATAGCCACCAACCCCGCATTTAATAGGTATTCTTCTACACCTAGATCCATTAGGCGAGTGTAGGCTGTAGGTGCATCATTAGTATGTACAGTCGAGAAAACTAAGTGTCCTGTCAGAGCGGATTGAAGTGCTATTTTTGCTGTTTCATTGTCCCTAATTTCACCTACCATAATCACATCAGGGTCTTGACGGACAATACTTCTAAGACCAGCAGAAAAGTCAAACCCTATATCAGGATTAACTTGCACTTGGTTTATTCCAGATAGCTGATACTCAATGGGATCTTCTAAGGTAACAATTTTTACATCAGTGGTATTAATCTGGTTTAGAAACGAATATAAGGACGTTGTTTTACCCGAACCGGTAGGACCTGTCATTAAAATAACACCGGAAGTCCGTTTTAAATCTTCATTGATCTGCTCAATTAAGTCACGCGAGTAACCTAGCTTTGCAATGTCAAAGCGAACAGCATTTTTAATTAAAAAACGCATAACCATACTCTCGCCACTACCAAGAGGCAAAGATGAGCAACGAATGTCGAGGTCGGTACTACCGGCTCTCATCTCTATTTTCCCGTCTTGAGGCCTCCGCTTTTCAGCTATATCCATTCCAGAGAGGATTTTGATACGAGATATTACAGCCAACTGTAAGTTGTTCGGAATAGGGTCAGCTTCTTTAAGAATTCCGTCCACTCGATACCTTGCCCTATACCTGCCTTGCATCGGCTCAATATGTAAATCCGACGCTCCAAGCTTTATACCACGGTTGATTAAATTATTAACTAAGTTCACCGTCGGAGCGCCTAGTGCAAGCTCTTTTAGCTTCTCTACGTTATCACTACTTACCTGTGTGCTTAGTGAGCTTGACAGTAACTCAAATTGCTCAGCGTAGAGCTCTAATTCTTTATCTGTTATGACTACGAGCTGCACATCAAATGGAATAAAAGATAAGTAATCTAACCCCTCTTGAGAGTGGGGTGATGTGAATCCAACGATTAAACACTCGTTGTCTTTTGCGATAGGTATAAACCCGTGCTTTATCATAAATTTGATATTGACCGAGTCTAACTTAGCAATTTCTTCAACCGATAAACAAAAACCTTTTGTCCATCGTGGCTTTCCTAACAACTCAGAGTAGAGCTCCACAAGTTGCTCTTCATCTAGCCATCCGGAGTTGAAAAGAATCTGCTCTAGAGGTTTATCCACACTCGCTTGAAAAGCTTTCGCCTCCTCGACCCGACCATTATCTAATACCTCGTTGGTATTCAAAAAGGCTTCGACCTTAGAATTCCACATCTGCGTCTTCGCCCTCTCCGCCTTCCTTGCCGTCTTTACCCAAACTTTTCAAAGTAAATGACTCGCCGGTATTTGGGTTTGGCTCCGGCGCATAAAAGTATTCGTTATTCCAAGGGTCTAAAGGGATTTTCTTAGCAAAATAAGGGCCGTCCCAATATTCCTCATCTGACTGTCTCAAATCTTGTAACTTTTCCGGGTAGTCCCCTAAGTCAAGTCGGTATGAATCTAAAGCTGTTGCTAAAACCTGTAACTGAGCCCCCGCTACTTGATCCTTTGCAGAAGCAACCTTACTAAACATTCTTGGGGCGACTATTGAGGCTAGTAAGCCTAAAATCACCATTACTATTAGTAGCTCAATAAGCGTAAAGCCTAAATTTTTCTTTGCTTTTTTCATCTAATACCTCTTTAACTAAAGGTGGACAAAAGCCACCTTATAGCAACTTATTTATACGCTAGTTTAATTTTTTTCTATAAGCCTATCAATTATTTCGCGAAGGTCCTCATACTTTGGTGCGCCCTCCAGCTTCTTCCAGCTTTCAAGCTTTCCTTTGTTATGTAAACCAATTACGAACGTCGGTGTTTTTGTTATTCCCAATGCTTTTGCTAACTTTTTATCTAGCGCTATTTGCTGATATATTTTCTCATTATCTAAACACGCAGATAAGCTGTCTTGATCCAAGCTTTTTATAGCCCCAATTTCTTGCCATTTTTCTTGTTTGACAAGATCACTTTCTGTAAATAGCGCTTCTTTAACTTGAGCAAACTTACCTTGCTGGTTTGCACAAATCAAATGAGCTGATGCTTCTGTTGCTTGCTCATGAATTGAAAGTGGATTCTGACGGTTAGCGAATATAACTTTATCTGTATCAATGAAGTCTTTTTTTAGTTTCGGATAGGTTTCTAAAGAAAACTTCTTACAATAAGGGCACTGTATATCCGTGAACTCCATAATGGCTATTTTTGCACTCTCAGAGCCCTCCAAAACAGCTCCTTGAAGAGGTACGGCTTCATCCGTAGTGATTCTCTCTCCCTCAAGTAGGCCTATTTCTTTGGCTATTACAGTCTGATTCTTTTGTAATTGGCTAACCCTGTTGATCAGCATACTGACCTGCTGCTCTAACTGAGCTATTCGTTGACCATCATTTGCTTGAACGCTAAACGGTAAGGCTAAAGTAGCGGCAACAGCCAATGCTAATCGTTTCATCTTTATAACTCCTATTAGTGAAACTTAAGTTACTTCAATTTAGGCTGGAGCATAGAGTTGCATGAAAATATTCTAGGCTATGACTACGCCCAAGTTGAGGAAACACTAAGTGCTCTTATTAAAACTGCTTTTGTGACTTAACTTTATCAAGAAAGTTCAATAAAAAAAGCCAGTCAGTTACCTGACTGGCTTCATGTAAGAATACTTACTTTGTAATTACATTAGCAATTACTGGTTCCAGCTGTTTTGATCAAGAACTGGAAGTACGCGGTCAACACCACCTGGGATGTTCTGAACGCTTACACCGTGAACTTCATCTTTAGGAGCTGCAACGTTGAACGTCATTGTGTGACGGAAGCCTGTACCTGTGTAACCAGCAGCTTTAGCTGCTTTGATTACTTCGTTTGCACGAAGAACAGTAGAAGCTTTACCTGCTACAGAGCCAACTTGAACAGCTTTGATAACGTTACCACTCTCGTCGAAGATATCAGCTGTAATTGTAGCTACAGAGTCTGATTCGTTAGTGATACGTACCCAGTTGTTACCTGTGTCATAAGTGTAAGGTACTTTAAGAACCGCACCGTCAACACCTACTTCAAACGCTTTTTCTTCAACACAAGATGTAGTGATTACGTCGTGGAAGGTCTCATCTTCAAAGTCGATGTTAGCGTCCATCATTACGTTGTAGTTAAAGTTCATGATGCCGTCGTTTACGTTTTGAAGCTTAGCGTAAACTACTTCATCAGCGCCACCGAAGATTTCATCTGCATCGTAGATGATGTCAGTAGTGCCTGCTGGGTTAGAGTAAGTCCAACCTGCTGGTGTTGCTGTGATTAGGTTGGTTGGAGTTGCGTTGTCGCCAGTCCAATCGTGCCATAGAGAAACATCAACTGCTGAAGGCATGTTTACACCGTCTACAGAGTAACGTACGTGTACGTCATCTTGAGGGTCTAAAGTGATGTGGCCATCAAGAGTTAGGTCGTTCTTCATGACGAATGGGAATACAGCTGCTTCAGCATACGCTTGACGGTCGATATCAAGAGGTAGTGCTTCACCATCTGGGTCTGTAAGCATCATGTCAACGTTCTGAACGATACGGTCCATAGTGCCGCCGTCGATGAAACGTGTACGAGGTGCTACTTCAGAAAGGTTATCTTCAAGATTACCAGTTGAACCACTTGTCCAATTGTATAGACCACCGTCACCATCGATAGTTACCATAGTGAATGAATCTACTGGCTTAAGAACAGTGAACTGACGCTTGATTTCAACGAAGTCTTCTTGCTTGTTCTTAGCACCGATAAGATCAACACCACCTACGTTTGCATAAAATGCTTCGATACCGATGTTGTCGTATTCTTCAGAACATGACTCAGAGGTTTCGATATTTAGGTAAGGCGACTCGATAAGAGCTGCGTTGGTAGTTGGAGTACCGTTCGCATCTGGAGTAGCATTCTGACCGTCAGCTGCAACGCTGCGTGACCATACTAAACGTGAACCTGATTGAACAGAAACACCTGCTTTTACTACGAAAGTAATTTCTTTACCTTCGTTGAAAGTACCATCTGAAGTTGCTACCTCACGGTAGATACCGTTTTGGTCAACCTGGATTAGGTGCATTTGGTTAGCGTTACCAGTACCCCAGTTAGCATCACCTGTTAGGCGGAACTTAAGAACTGTACCACTTGGAAGGTTAGTTGTTGGAATATAAACTAACTGAAGCTCTTCATCCAATGAGTTTACATCGTTCAAGTTCATGCCGTAGTTCTTGGTAAGCTCATATGCTACTGAGCTTAGATCTAGAGCAGCAAGACCTGTCTCGCTTGCGCCAGAACGCGGATCTTGACATTCTGCAGCTCTATAAAGCTTTTGATGAGCAGTTACTGCACCATCATCAGCAGTTTTATAGACTTCGAAACACGCTGACGTACCTGCATAGGCATTACCAGCCAGAGTCGCAGCCACAGCGGCTGGAATTAAAGCGAGTTTTTGCAAACGCTTCATTTTTTATCTCCTTGTATCCGGTGGACACTTTACACGTTAATTAATGCTAATCGATTAGCTTGTTAACAAAACAATATATTAAAGAGCCCGACCGACACTTCAAAAATGTAGCATCAAATCAGGGCGCCTTCATTATGCGTTTATATCAACAAAGTTTCAAGGCAATTGCCAAATTAATTAGGAGCTTATTGCGCACAAAAGAACCGTTCCGGCCTCTGAGGTAAGCGCCATAAAATTCAACTAATGCTGTTCAATCTACATGATTTACATCACGAGATAAACAGCATTAGATTTAAATTATTGTAAATATTGCTGAGTTTGCAACTATATTTTTACAGCGAACCTATCGCCGCGACCGCTACGCCCAACTGATAGAGTATCTGTGTCGCGGTACTCCAAAGAGTTAGATTATCCGTATAATCCGCATCAAGAGGCACCACAATTGTATCCCCAGGTTGAAGCTCAGTGCTTGCGTTAGCAACAGCAAACCAATTGCCAGCCTCAGGAACTTCTACACTACCATTTGCCTTAATAACATATAGGCCATCTAAATCTGCGCGCTGTCGAACTCCCCCGCTTCGATTTATATAGTCTTCAATAGACAGGTTATCTTCAAACAAATGTGATGCTGATTGGTTAACTTCACCTACGACACTAATAGTGTTTTGCTTAGGCGGTAGGTAAATTGCGTCACGATTTTGTAATTCAATGTTTTGTTGGCCAGTTAGCACCCTTGGTAAATCTATAACAAGACGTCCTAACGCATCAACATCTCCCAGATCGTCTAGTAGTTTACTCATTTCTGAATAACTCATCGATGAGTCAGTTACTGACTTTTGTAAACTTTTTGAAGCAATCTCCCTGCGAAGGTCTTCCTGAAGCCGTTTTAACTGTTCTTTTTCCTGCTTTCGAATAACTTCTCGAGTGTAAACAGCGCCGTTGGGGTAGGCATACTCTGTCATACCACCAGCTCTTTCGATGAGATTCTTTAAAGTTTCCCCCCGGCGGATTCGGTAGGTCCCTGGAAAATTAAATTCACCTAAAAGAGTTACAACTCGCTTTTCTTGCCAATTCGGTGTTACGAATATATTTAACGAGTCTTTACTATTTAATTTGAACTCTTTGTTATTTGGAGAGCTTAAAGCCTCTGCTAAATCAATATTAAAATGGGACAGGGTAGCTCCTTGGCCACTTTCAAAGCGCGTAAGCTCCGCACTTTCTATGTATGCAGACTCATGTAGCCCACCCGCTGCTTGAACCAAATCTTTAATATTTCCGCCAATGGGTAGTGGGTATACACCTGGATACTTTACTTTGCCCGATATAGCGACTACTTTTGCCTTCGACTTCACACTTGCTTGCTCAGTAAGCATTCTTATTATTGGTTGTAAAAGCTTCTGTCGACCGAAAGCGGTTAATTGCTCATCATCAACTTCTTCTTCTTTACCTCTTAGTATTTCATCTAAGGCTTGAGTTTCGAGCTGTTTTTCACTCTCTTTGAGCGCTTCCTCAAAAGGGTCTCTTACACCAATAAACTCCTCAAATTTTCTATTTTTATAATCCTGCCACTGCTCTTCTTTTTCTTTCAAATCCAGTTCATCAGTTGAGAATGCTAACGAGCGTATACTTTTACTTTCCTCTTCTTTGTCGTTAAACCGGCTGAACACGACAATCACATCTCTAGGCTGCAATTTAACCGAATCTGTGCCAGCAAAAACTTCTGATAGAGAAAACTGCAATACATCAACTTGTCCTGTCTGATCTTTTTCTCGTAAGATCAGCGAATAATTGAAATCTGCTATAGATAAAACATCAGATTTGAGAGAAGTAATGATGTCTTTGATTGTAAACCCATCACGCCAACTATAGTTGCCAGGTTGACTTACAGCTCCAATTAAAGTGACAGCATCTGTTAATTCGTTATTCGTCCGAGTAACGTTGACCTCATCACCATCCTCCAGAAAAAATGGCTTATCACCGCTTAGTAGATCTACTTGCAAAACAGTTTTCAGGCCAGAGCTTGTATAGCGCTCGACTAAAACCTTCGATAAATTGCCGTTAGGCTTAGCTCCACCCGCCATATCGATCAGACTTTTAAGGTTTTCTTTTTCCTTAAGCTCGAAGATTGCAGGGCGCTTAACTAAGCCATCGACGGATATTTGAGGACCTACAGGTGGAATTAGGATGATATCCTTGGGCTTTAAAGTAATATCTGAACTATCATCGCCATTTAGTAGTAATTCATACAAGTCGAAGGTAGTGGTGGTTTCACCGTTGCGCTTGATTGTGATATTACGCATTGAGCCAATATCTGTGATTCCCCCTGCTTCCACGAGGACATCTGTTACAGAAGCTAGAGATGGCACCACATGACGACCAGGCTGTTCAACTTCGCCTAGTACTAGCACTGGCGTAGACTTTAACTCTCCTGCGGTAATATAGACATCTACACCTATCATTTCCGATGAAATCTTATTTTTTATAATATTTTTCATTGCCTTATAGGAGAGGCCTGACACCTGCACGGGGGACAGCTCTGGGATAATTAGTCTTCCGGCTCTATCAACTTCTAATTCATATTGAGCGCTCTGCTTACCATAAAATGAAACTATAAACTGATCGCCAGGACCTACCACATAGGAATCGGGTAGCGATATGGGTGTATAAAGCCCTCTTTGCCTAGCTTCACCGAGTGACTCAGAGTCAAAAAAACTGCTTCCAAAAACCTCTAACTCTTCGGGTTCAGGCTTATATCTTTCTTCCTCAAGTTCTTCAGCAGTTTTTTTATTCTCCTCATTATCATCTGATGATAAAGGTTCATTTAAGCCCAAGTCCCCGCTGTTTTTCTGTTGGGATTTATTGCCCATTATTTCATCTAGGTCAAAACCATATTGACGAGCCAATGCTTCTTGCTGGGCCCGGGGGAGCTTTTTAAACTGTTCTATTTGAGCTGCAGTAGGCGTAGCCCCATTTACTGCAACAACTGACTGACTAAATAGCAGCATCGAAATAAGTACAAACAGCACTAGAATTTGTTTCACAACATCCCTTCCCGAGAATAGAAAAATAGAAGACAACCGCGGCATATTACCGGAATTTTGAGCGAAAAAAAACGGAAGATGGTGGTCTTCCGTTGTTATCTCGCGTTACTTGATTTGTTAAAAGTTATACACCAAGGTTAACGCGGTTTCGGTGTCAGTGTTTTCTTTGTCATCCGCAACATCGGAGTTATGAGTGACGTTAAAGCCCACTTTCATTTGCAAAGAGCCATTAATTTTAGTTAACAGCGCTGTTTCAGAGCGAGTTTTAGTGTTGGTACTACCGTATTCCATCGCAACTAGCTGAGTAAATTTGGCACCCTCGGAGATCTGCCAAGTGTAATCAGCCTTTGCTAGGGCGATCACTTCACCTTCCCACTCGTCAGCCAGTAACTCACCGTCATCACCTACTTCGGTGCTATCGTCTGGGTATTGGAAATACTTATAACCCGGACCAATTTCCGCATTGAGCACCATGGTGTCGGTATCGAGCAAACGCAAACCGTAACCGCCAGAGACCACCGCTTCTTGGCGGTAAGCGCCAAAGTAGTCACTTAAATAGGAGCCGTACACGAATAAGTGCGCGTTTTCCTCGTTGAGCTTGTAGTTACCTTGCGCCGATGCAAAATACTTTTCGTTAGTGCGCTCAGTGACTTTAGTACCGTCGTCTTTCTCGACTTCGTCTTCTTTATAGATGCCGTCGAGCTTGTACTCGTTATTCCAGTTTTCAAGGTTGTGCTTTACGTTTAAAGCGCCCTTGAATGTAGTTGTTTCGGTATTACCACTGGTGATAATGGCACCTAGCTCAGCGTTGGCTTCCCAAGTCTTTTTTTCGCTAGCCACAGCGCTCGTTACTACGCCTGCAGCAACGAGAACAGATAAATACTTCAATTTCATGTCAGCGCGGTTCCCCTAGTTTATTCGCTGGTTTTATGTAAATGCACATCCATTTGTGGATATGGAATACCGATGTCGTTGTCATCTAATGCAATTTTGATGTTTTCCATCAAATCAAAATACGTTGGCCAATAGTCAACGGTGTTTACCCAAGGGCGAACCACAAAGTTCACACTTGAATCAGCCAGTTCGTTCACGGCCACCGTGTATGCTGGCTCTTTTAACAGCCTTGATTCAGCATCAAGCACTGACTTTAAAACTTCTTTGGTCTTTTTAAGATCGGCATCGTAGCTCACGCCAATAACCAAGTCGATACGACGCGTTTTCTCACGTGAGTAGTTTACTATGGCGCCAGACATAATCGATGAATTAGGCATCACGATAATTTTATTATCTGGTGTGTTGAGCTCGGTAGAGAAGATTTCAATTTTACGAACACTTCCTGCTTTACCGCCTGCTTCAATGTAGTCACCTGATTTAAATGGACGCAAAATAATGATCAGCACACCCGAGGCGAAATTAGAAAGTGACCCTTGCAATGCCAGACCTACGGCCAAGCCCGCCGCACCTAGAATAGCAATAAAGGAAGTGGTCTCAACACCGACTTGTGATAGCGCCATTAAAATAGTGGCAATGAACACCAAGGCATAAATGATGTTGCCACAGAATGAGCCAACCGCTTTGTCTACTTTACGCTTGGCAAAACCTTTTTCAGTCAGCTTGCTACACCACTTAGCAAGGCGCATACCGACCAAAAAGACAATCAGTGCCAAAACAAATTGAATGGCGTAGTGAGTGAGCAGTCCGGAGTTTTCCGACAGCCAGTTTGTTATTGCTTCCATTAGCGCTCCTAATTATATGCTGATAGCCCATGACACCTTACAACTTTATGCTTTGTACCTATGCGCCGTAAAGTACCTAATCTATTATTTTCTCAAGCCGAACCTAAACGCCAACTGAACATTAGTGCAACTCAAGCAACAAATAAGCCTAGCATATGCTTTTCATGCTGTAATACTCCGTGGTTGAGCGGCTTTCACTGTGTTCACTGAACAAATTTGCAGCGAACGAATAATTATCTTAAATTTACACTTCACAAGGTGGCGGAAACTATGTATTATGCGCGCCACACATCACGAGGTGATGTATCCCCTTTGTGGCGGCTGTAGCTCAGTTGGTAGAGCCCTGGATTGTGATTCCGGTTGTCGTGGGTTCAAGTCCCATCAGTCGCCCCATTCTTTTCTTGCTTATTTCTATTCCTTATTTAAATCAAACAGTTATTAGCTCGTTTTTATTCCGTATTACGCCGATATTGTGCCCAATAGCTTGCAAGGCTAAAGCCTTGCCTACAATACACTATCTGCACCTGTAGGTTGGGTTTTAGCCCAGTTACGCGCATTGCAAGGCTGAAGCCTTGCCTACAACACACCTACCTGAAATTGTAGGTTGGGCTTTAGCCCAATCGCGTGTTTTGCAAGGCTGAAGCCTTGCCTACAACACATCGACCCTGAACCTGTAGGTTGGGCTTTAGCCCAATCACGCGCTGTGCAAGGCTGAAGCCTTGCCTACAATACACCTACCCTGAACCTGTGGGTTGGGCTTTAGCCCAATAGCGCCTTCACCCCAACACAGGCAACCTTGTAACTCTCGAGCTATAATTGAATGTCCACCATATTCAAAGGAGCTGAATATGCCTTATAGTGATTTATTAAAAGGACGTTATTCGCAAATCCACCGCGAGTATTTTATTACTTTTTGTTGTTACAAACGCACACCATTTTTTGCCTCTGCGAAGCTAGCACAGCTATTTTGCACCACGATTACAACGAATGAGCAGGCTTGCGGCTGCCAATGGTTAACCTGGGTCTTAATGCCAGACCACTTTCATGGGCTTGTGTTGCTGCACCATAGCGATCTTAGCGCTTGTATACGACACCTAAAAGGTTGCACCGCAGCCATGGTTAATCGTCAATTACAGCGTCGCGGTAAAGTTTGGCAAAGCGGGTTTTATGATCACGCTTTGCGTGAGGATGAGCAGCGTATTCATATAGCCAGGTACATTGTTGCCAACCCCTTGCGAAAAGGGATTGTCTCAAGTGTGCGATTATATCCGTACTGGAATTCGGTTTATTTATAGGTTGCAAGGCTAAAGCCTTGCCTACAACAAACCAACCTAAACTGTGGGTTGGGCTTTCCCAATCGCGTGTTGCAAGGCTGAAGCCTTGCCTACAACAAACCAACCTAAACTGTGGGTTGGGCTTTCCCAATCGCGTGTTGCAAGGCTGAAGCCTTGCCTACAACACACCTACCCTGAACCTGTAGGTTGGACTTTAGCCCAATCACGAGCTTTGCAAGGCTAAAGCCTTGCCTACAACACATCTTGCGGAACCTGTGGGTTGGGCTTTAGCCCAATCTCGTGTTTTGCAAGGCTGAAGCCTTGCCTACAACACACCTACCCTGCACCTGTAGGTTGGGCTTTAGCCCAATTACGCGCATTGCAAGGCTAAAGCCTTGCCTACAACACACCTGCCTAAACCTGTGGGTTCGGCTTTAGCCCTATCGCGTGCTTTGCAAGGCTGAAGCCTTGCCTACAACACACCTACCCTGCACCTGTAGGTTGGGCTTTAGCCCAATCTCGTGCTTTGCAAAGCTGAAGCCTTGCCTACAACAAATCTACCCTGAACCTGTGGGTTGGGCTTTAGCCCAATAGCATGTTTTGTAAGGCTGAGCCTTGCCTACAATAATTTGAGGTTAGGCGCGCTCAATGTCGAAGCTCAGCACTTCACGAATATGGTTTTTGCCGCAGGCTATCATTACGAGACGATCCACTCCGAGGGCGACTCCGGCACACTGTGGTAGGCCGGCATCCAATGCTGTTAATAAGTTTTCATCCAGGGCTACGGGCTCAAGACCCTTAGCGATACGTTTGTTGTTATCATTGGCAAAGCGCTGGCGCTGTTCATTGGCGTCGGTCAGCTCGTTAAAGCCATTAGCGAGCTCTTGCCCTTGATAATACAGCTCAAAACGCCCGGCAACGCGTGGGTCTTGCTCATGAAGACGCGCTAGTGCCGCTTGCGAGGCTGGAAAGTGATACACAAAACAAGGCTGTTGCTGGCCGATCGTCGGCTCTATCACCATGCAAAATAGCAGCTGTAATAAGGTGTCAGCCTCTTCTTCATTTGCGGCGATATCGGCAAAGCCATGAGTGCTTGCAAGCTGCTTTAATTCACGCAAACTTGCCGTTAACGGATCCACGCCCAGCACCTGTATGAACACCTGCTGATAGCTTATATATTGGGCTTTTTCACAACCCAACAGCTGTTGCATCAATTCGTCAATCTCAGCCATAAGGTCAAACTCATCAAAACCCGGACGATACCACTCAAGCATAGTGAACTCGGGGTTGTGATGACGGCCGTTTTCCTCGTTACGAAAGGCTTTACAGATTTGGAAAATAGCTCCACTGCCTGCTGCAAGAAGGCGCTTCATCGCGTATTCAGGAGAGGTTTGTAAATACAGTGGTAAGCCCTCGGCATAGCCTTGGCCCACAAACCGCGTGGCAAAGCTATGTAAGTGTTCATCAGTCACTGACGCCTTGCTTAGCGACGGAGTATCCACCTCCATCACATCACGTTGATAAAAAAACTGCCTCACCTGCTGAATGAGCTTAGCGCGCTGCTGCAAAGTATGAATATCGGCACTGGGCTGCCACATCACAAAAATCTCCCATAAAAAATCCCAGCGCGGCTGCCCGGGCTGGGATATACACGTATAAGGTGCTTATTTTACGCGACCCACGTACTCAGCTGAGCGGGTATCAACCTTGATCACTTCACCAATTTGGATGAACAAAGGAACACGTACCACGGCACCGGTACTTAAAGTAGCAGGCTTGCCACCGGTACCAGCCGTGTCGCCTTTTAGGCCTGGATCGGTTTCAGTTACTTCAAGTTCAACGAAGTTGGGTGGTGTTACAGCAATCGGGTTGCCGTCCCATAAAGTGATGGTGCACACATCGTTTTCTACAAGCCATTTTACGTTGTCGCCTACCGCTTTTTCATCAGCAGCGATTTGCTCAAAGGTTTCGTTGTTCATGAAGTGCCAGAATTCGCCATCTGTGTATAGATAAGCTAGGTCGGTATCCATTACATCAGCCGCTTCCACACTTTCGCCTGACTTAAAGGTTTTCTCTAATACCTTACCTGAGATCAGTTTGCGGATACGAACGCGGTTAAATGCTTGGCCTTTACCCGGCTTAACCACTTCGTTTTCTAGGATGCTGCAAGGCTCGCCATCCAACATAAATTTTAGGCCACCCTTGAATTCGTTGGTGCTATAATTCGCCATCTTGTCCTCTAATAACCGTTTTTCGAGTAATTAATCCGTCAATGATACAAAGAATCGAAGTAAATTTGCATAAAAACTGGCAAAAAGAATTAGCCGATGTAGTCACTCGCCCCGAAGAGCTGCTTAGTATGTTGGATTTACCTCCCGATTCGTATCAACCGGATAGTGAGGCCAAAAGCTTATTTAATCTACGAGTACCGCGCCCCTTTATCGCCAAAATGGCCAAGGGTGACGCCCGCGATCCCTTGTTATTACAAGTGCTGCCGCGACGACAAGAGTTTCAGCAACACTCGCAGTACAGTGTCGATCCGTTGCAAGAACAAGATAACAACGAGCCGGGTTTATTGCACAAATACCGCTCCCGTGTCTTGCTGATGTTTAAAACCGCGTGCGCAATCAACTGCCGATATTGTTTTCGTCGTCATTTCCCGTACCAAGATAACCAACTCAATAAAGCCGCTTTGGCCGATAAACTAACCTACATTGGTCATCATCCAGAGATCAATGAAGTGATCCTCAGCGGTGGCGACCCGCTCATGGCAAAAGACGAAGCTCTGGCATGGTTTTTAGATAAGCTAGAGCAACTCCCTAACATTAAGCGTTTACGCATTCACTCGCGCTTGCCGGTGACCATCCCGGCGCGCATTACCGAACAGTTATGTCAGCGTTTTGCCCAATCGCCATTACAAATAGTCTTTGTGCATCATATTAATCATGCTAACGAGGTTGATGAGATCTTTGCCAATGCCTGTAAGCGGCTCACTCAGGCGGGGGTAACGCAGCTGAATCAAGCGGTGTTATTGAAAGAGGTCAATGCCAGTGCCGTTGCGCAAATCGCCTTAAGTGAGCGCCTATTTGCCGCCGGGATACTCCCCTACTACCTGCATCAATTAGACAAAGTACAAGGCGCCGCACATTTTGAGGTAAGCGATGATGAAGCCCGCGCTATCATGGCAGAGGTACTTAGCGAACTGCCTGGCTTTTTAGTACCAAAGTTGGTGCGTGAGGTCGGTGGCGAACGCAGTAAAACCCCCATTGATCTGCATTTAGAGCCATAAAAAAACCCGCTTAACGCGGGTTGCTTGGGGTTCATTTACGACGCGCTGCCTTGCTATTACACGTGGATATTAATGTTATTACCCAAGGTTGCCGTAGTCGAGGCGGCTGGGCTCTGCGCTGCTTTGGTCACATTACCTGCTGACTCAATCAACGCCAATGCAGCCTGGCCATCGGCTTGCTGTCGTTTCTTAGCAAGGGCCGCGCTATAAACCTCGGCGCCTTGATCGGCTCCGCTCATGGCGGGAAGTGAACTTCCTGATATATTCATAACGCTACCTGACATTTTAAATGAATCCACGTACCATATCGGCCATCTGCTCTAAAGCTTTAGAAAAAAATGCACGCAATTATCGAAAAGTTAAACGAAAACCTTAAACTCGCTTATCGTCAGGCCTTAGACGCCGATCAAAAACTGGATCAGCTACAAAAAGAAGGCCATGGTAAGTTTCAAGCCCTGTTCAATCGCGACGCGGGATTCGACTTTGAAGCAAAGCGCTTTAAACCCTATGTATTAGACGTGGCCGCCGATGTCGAGGCACTTTCCCAAGCCGAGCAACTTGATGAACAAAAGTTGAAACAAACCGTGGTTAAACTGCAACATATACTCACTTTGCTGGCGACTTTTAAAGACCAGTAAAGTCCTGTTTAAAACAAGGATGTTAAAATGCAATTACCTCACTCGCTGACTTGGGTTGGCTTTGATTTAGACGGCACCTTAATCAATACCGCTGCCGATATCTGCGCCGCCATTAATACCACGCTGGAGCACTACCAAGTCGGTCAAGTCACCGTGGACGACGTGCAAACTTGGATAGGCAACGGCATTGATAAAGCCACCGAGCGCGCCTTAGCAAAAGTGGGCGCTACGCATATTGATGTTAGCGCGGCAGCGGCGAAAGTCAGTGCTGCTTACAACCAATGTGTGACCGATTCCTCGACTTTATATGTTGATGCCAAAGCGACTCTGCAAGTACTGCAGCAGCAAGGGTTAAAGTTACTACTTGTCACTAATAAAAATGAAAGCCACACTCATGCTCTGGTAAATGCTTTGGGCATTGCCGATTACTTTGATGCCATTGTTTGTGGTGACACCCTGCCCCAGCGCAAACCAGACCCTGCCATGCTGTTTAGTGCCTTAAATAATCTCAGTCTTGATATTAGCGAAGGCGTGTATGTGGGAGATTCAAAAAATGATGTGGCAACCGCCAGAAACGCCGGCTGCCCGGTGATCTGCGTTAATTATGGCTACAACCACGGGTTGGATATTGCCGATGCTAATCCGGATAAAATCATCACCCGCCTTGGAGAGGTCGAAACATTGCTCGCGGCGCGTTAAGCGCCTTTTGCCTTTACCCACCGCTCGCGGAGTATGCCCCCGCGTTGGCGCAATGCAAGTACAACCACCGCGAGCGTTGCCGCCACCAATAGCACCTTCAATACCAGCGAAAATTGTAATATCACCACCGTTGAGCACACTTCAATGAATATCAACGCATAAATAAAGCGTAATACGTACTTTTCGTTAATTTTACTCATTACATACCCTCCTAGCGGTGCGCCTATGGCGACCACGGGAGCAGCGAAAAACCACGGTTCAAAGGCCACATGAGCACCGCTTAGCTGCCCTTGTAAAATGAGCAGTACACTGCCAGTCACAGAAAGTATCGCCATAAAACACACTGTGGTTGGGATCAGTGCTTTGGCATCGAACTTTTGCCGCAATACCAGGTAGAAAAACAGCAAGGTATCGGCTCCGGCGCCAATATATGCCGAGAGTAACCCGCCCAGTGTAGCGATAAGGTACAGCGACCAGCTGTTTCGCCACTGCAGCAACCGGGTATCACAGCGCTGCATCAATAAGTAACTACAAGCCAATAGCAAGAAACTAAAGGTGATTTTAAGTGGTTCACCGTCAACCGATAATGAAAACCCACACGCTAAACCCAATAAAGCAAAGGGCATTAATCGCGCCAGCAGTGACCAATATATACGGACCCCGCGAGAAACAAAAAAAATGGTGGCAAAGGTCATTCCCACAGACTGAATCGCCAATGAGAAGACCTTTGCGCTGTGTGCTTCAAACCCGAATAACTTAGTGAAGACCGGAAAAGCAACAGCTCCGCCACCTAAGGGCGTCGCACCTGCGACAAAGGATCCTAATACCATAGTCAACGATGTTCCCCAGTTATGCACAACATCAGTGACACTAAACTGCGTCGCAAATGCTGAACTCCACGCTATAAAAAATAGCGTCAGTAAAGTGGGGTAAAGATAAGCTCTTTTCATCGTTATTGGTTGCTCGTTACAAAATATGAACACGCTTAAGGTGTCGTGTTAGCCCTTCACCTTGAAAGCGGTGGCGACCATGCAACATGGCATGGTTATCCACCAGCAAGTAATCGCCTTGTGTCCACTGATGGGCGTAGAAGCTATCGCTGTCATACAGGTGAGCTATCAGCTCACGCAAAAAAGCGTCACCTTGCGACGAGGACATGCCCTGCACCTGGGTCTCCACTGGATTAACGGCCATATTATCCTCATTAAAGGGTTCAATAAAGCGCATTCGCTGACGTTTAGTCGCTGGATGCGGGCTAATCAATGGCTCCTCAATAGCCCCACCATAATGCGCCTTTTTCTCAGCAAAATAGCGGATCACCTTATCTTGATACTGCTGCAACTGCTGGGATGAACAGCTCTCAAGCAACCGACAGGTATTCACAAAGGTGGTTTCACCGCCACCACTAATGGCACTACTTTGTAGACACTGAAAGAAGTTAAATCGCGGCGTCGCCCCTGCAAAGGCACCATCCCAATGCAGCTCAACCTTTCCTTGACTAAAAATATGATTTTGCGGCTGTTGGTTTATTTTTAAATCCAGCACATAGCCAAAATCCCACGCCAGCAGCGGCCCCAGCTTTTTCGCAAAGGCCACCATTTGCTCATCGCTACTGGGGTCAAAGCCACGCAGCAGCACCATACCTTGGTTCAAGATCACTTGCTCAAGTTCGGCAATGTTTAAATGTGCTAGTTTCTTCGCACCGCTTTCTCGTGCGTCAATCGTGAAGCACGCTGGTGAGACCTGTTCGCTGATCATAACTGTGACTCTCTGTGCATACGCTCATAGTGGCTGGCTTGACCATTAATGAACACTAAGACACAACCCAGCTGCTCGGCTTGCTCCCGAGGCATCAAACTGTGCTCGTCGCCGTCTTTAACCAGTACCGAGTGCCAAGGGGTGGTCCATACATCGTTTTGCGACACTAGTGAAATGCCGATTTTCTCAGAAACCAAATACTGCGGGTGAATCGATAATCGCAGCGCCTGAGGCAACTCCTGTTTCAGTAGTCGTCCCCATGCATTACTGCGCTGAATAACACGATAAGCGGCGGTTTTAGCAACCTTTTGCAGCGCTGTACGGCTATGTTGAGAAAACTTTTCGATACCCGAGAAATCTTCTAACATGAATCGGGTAATGCCCTTGTACATGGTGCTGGCTTCTTTCTCTGTTTTAATGCGCTGACGCAAAGATTTGAGTGTTTCACCGTATTCAATCATCAGCTCCTCACGCAATACCGCGAAGTCATTGACCTTGTCATATACATCTTCGAGGTTAAAGAAGTCGAAATAATCCGGATAGTGCTTGTTGGCAAAGCGGCGCAGGCCGTTTACATACTCACTGACATGGGCGTCGCTGACATGGATAATATCGGCGAAAACGCGCCCATCTGAGCAGATCGTTACTTTTGCACCTGGCTCATAAACCTCTTCAATTTGCTGACATAATTGCACCAGCCGCTCAAATGCAAAAAACTCTCCTTTATCTGGCAGATAGCCCAAGGTTTTGTTGCGATTGGGTGATTTTGCCGGAAAGGCTGGCAGCACCATATTGATGGGCTGCTGGCGGTGAACAAAATCCAACACCTTTTCATAATGACCGGCTATTTGCTCGTCAAACGCCACATCTTGCTCAATCGGTAGCAGCCGCCGCTGGGCAAAAATGAGTTCTAAAATAGCCCGCGCAGTGGCATCCGCCGTATGTGCATTAACCCTGTTGTTGTTTGCTAAATTTTCCATTTTTGTGCTCTTTGTTCTGTCAGTATCAGTGTTTAAATAATTCCATCGCGTGGGTAAGCGATAGCTTGTCATTAATTGCTGCCTCGACCACTAGCGGCATTTTTTCTTCATCAAAGTCCATACGCTGAATTTCACACAGACTGCGTAAGAACCCTAAATAAGTGACTTCCAATAAGGCCTTATCAAGTTCGGCTATGGCCATCTCGTCTAACATTACGCCCCGGCTATGGGCGTGTTTCATGCGGCACTTGGTGAGCTCAATATCAAAGAAGTGACCGCGATTAAGACGATGCTCTTGGCCTTGGATCAGCTGGATAAACTCATCTTTAAGTTCATGAATGCGGGAAATCGCCGCCCCTTGCACCATGGCCAGCGCTTTTTCATTCAACTGCTCTTGGCTCATTTCACTCATGCTCGGGCAATAACCAAAATGGCGCGCCATGGACGAAGGTAAAATAAAGCCGAACCAATGCATTAATAAGGCTTCAAAATGCGTGCGGTGCACCTCGTAGCTGCCGTGGTAGTTCCCGGTAATATGCAGCATAAAGCTCTCAAACCAGCCTAAGAGGTAGGCATTGAAGGCCTTGGTTTTGCCTGCAAACATGGCCTCGTTACCGGCTAAATCCGCCTCTATAAGTTCACCAATCATGCGATTAGCATCGGTCAAATAGGCCGAGCCCGGCGACAATAAGGGGTCTAAAAAGGCCGATGACATGCCGGTGAGAAACCAACGATCGGTTGAGAACGACTGCTTGGCCCGCCGTGATAGCCGCTTCATGGCTTTGTAATCCTGCAATTTGAAGTGGCTACCGAGAATTTCCTGCATACATTTATGCGAGCGTAAAAATTCCACGAAGTCGTCACTGGTTTTCACATTTAAGCTGACGTCGGTGTTTTTAGCGGTTACACCGATACTGACAGTGTGCTCATCCAATGGAATGAGCCATAACCAATACCCTTTATACATAAAGTGGTTGGTCGCTAATGCGCGGGTGGTAAAGTTGGTACGTGCACGCCACTGCTCACTACCCAGGCTATCGAGTGGCGTGGTAAACTTAAACCGCGCCCAAGCTGAGCTCACAGAGTGGCGATGATCTTGCGACTCAATTAAATCCAGCTTTTTACCCAGCGGCGCAGCAAACCCGGCGGCATCGACTAAATAACGACAGCGAAAGGATTTGTCTGCGGTTTTCACGCTGTGACCATGCTCGCCATCGAGTTCGATATCGCTGACCGTCTCACCCAGTAAAACGTCCACACCAATATCTCGGTTAAAGCGCACTAGATCGTTATCAAACTTAGCGCGATCAATTTGGTGCGCCGGAATACCGTGATACCAGGTGCGCCCAAGCTCACTCATTTCCTCAACATTGAGATCACGGTCGACGCTGTCGAAGAAAAACCGCAAACCATGTTTGTACAAATGGTTGGTGTCTAGATAAAAGCCCAGTTGCAGATCACTGGCGGCGTAATCCCAAAACGATTCTAGGGTTGATTCTCCAACCCAAGAATTAAATGACTTTTTGCGCTCTAACACGGTGACCGATAGCTCGGGGTGTTTTAGTTTTAATTGTCGTGCTAAGCAACCACCAGCCATTGAACCACCGATGATCACAACATCACTATACTGACTTACCATACATGCTCCTTACAGGTAATAGGTCAATCTTACTTCTATAAAGTCATCATCTCGGTAGAGGTAAAGCGGCTGCTGTGGTTGTTGATCAACAAACATCCGGGCCTCAACATCAAGACTCAACTGACTATGAATACGGGTTTCGAACTCGCCCTTAATAGCGGTGGAATCGCCGCCATTATCGATAAGGGCTCCCAATAACAAGGTGGTGGCATCGGTGTCGTTCCAAGCGAGGCGAGAGCCTACAAAGCTGCTATTACGATATATTTGATTTTCCCGAGCCTCGGCGTCGGTGTCGCGGTGCAGCTCCAACAACAGACTGAGATCTTTACTGCTGCCCGCCACTCCATAAAAGTAATATTCTCCCCCTAAGGTGTAAGCCCAGCTACTACCACCGTAATCATGATTGCGGTGCACCGCCTCGAGCTTACCGAGCCAGCGCTCACTGGTGTATTGCGCATCAAGGCCCCATTGCTGCAAGGCGCTGTAAATGGCTTGTCCTTGGCCTTGCTCGGTGATTTCAAAGGCTGGGGTTTTATCTAAACCGTGGAAGAAATAAGCACCGACATCCCAATCATCGAGCACCGTGGCATAGCGCAGCGCCAGTGATCCCCGAGTGTGCTCAGATAAACCGACAAAGCGCTCTTGGCTAATGGCCACTGGCAATGAAAAGCGCTCATCGGGTTGGCTGTAATCGCGGGAGCGAAACCAAGGCATAGATAGCAGCGATAAGGTGCCGTTTTCGGTAAAGTAGTCAACCTGCACCAATAGTTCGCCAAGCTTCTCTTCGCCTTCAAAGTTACGTGCAGGAATACGTTGATTGACAATATCCACCAAATGACGAGACTCGGCGACACCCCAAAATACCGTGTTCATACCGGCGCTTAGCTGCCAGTTATAGAAGGTTTTCTGTAAGTAAGCCTCTTGTAAATCCCATTCAGGCAGGGCGCTATTGGTCGCGGCCACAGTCACCACCGGCTTTATATGTGCTTGTAGACCCGAGGCGCGGGAGCGGTAATCAAGCTCAAGCCATAGCCTTGGGTCCCAAGCAAAGTTATGCGTTTGCTGAACCCGGGCACTCTCGCCGTTGTATTGCCGGGCGCCGAGCTCTACCGCAGGCGTTATTTGCCATTGACCATACACGCAAGGCGCAAACACACAGAGCAATAGCCACCACTTCCTGAACATCACTACATCCTTACTTCAATGACGATTTAACAAAATCGCGATTACTTAAGCGCACAGAGAAATCGTAATCAGAGAACACCAAGGTGGTTTTTTTACCGCTTTGATGGTTTTCCATATGCATGGTTTGTGGTCGCCAGAATTTGTCTTGATAGTGCTGATAATCAGACAAGGTCAGAGTTTTAAGATGGGCTTCTTTACGGTCATAAAAGTCGATTTTGCGAACCTGGTAATGACTTAAATCGATTAAGGCGCGCTGGCGGGTATAGCCAGAATTTTCATACTTGGGAATACGATCGACCACCGCACAGGTGAACTCACCGCATTGCTGCTCATCAATATAGCGATACTCGTACTTATTGAGCTCTTGGGCGGTAAAATCCTCAAAAGCAAACTCACTGCCCACAAAGGGACCCGATTTATTTGCCGAGGAAATGCGCTTTACGCGTTTTAGCGCTGGAAGATAAAGCCACTGATCGTCTGGCTCCAGTATTTGCGCATGCGATAACAGCTTGGTGTCTTGTACATCGGCTGGGGAGTTAAAGACAATCAGGCTTTTATCGCCTTTATCTTCATCGGCCACTTCTTTGGTGAGCATGCTTAAGCTGCGGCTCGATTTACGCCCGCTGGCGTCTTCAAGGTGCATCATGACATCGACACGACTGACGCCAAAGCCGCGATCGGAGCGGTCACTTTGTGCCGCGATTTCATAGCCTCGTTGTTGCGCATCGCTGGAAGCAGTTGCAGCCCAAACTGGGGTGATCAATGTGACTGCCGATAGCACGGCAAAAGCACTAGGAATTAATGGCTTCATGCGGGTTCTCCTTAATAGCTGAAAGACTCGGTTGAGATGAGGTAGACGGGCGTGCAACAAGCATGAGCAGCGCCGGGAGTAATAAGAAATCAATGATCAGCGCCATAACAATGGCCAGCGCCGTTAACATGCCCATTTGCGCGTTGATCATAAAGGTGGAGTAAGCCAGCACCATAAAGCCGCCCGCTAAAATTAAGGTGGTCACGAAGATGGCCTCTCCGACAGTGGTAAACGCATATTCAATGGCCGCTTGCGGTGTGAGGCCGCGCTCTCGCCGAGCTCTTAGGTACTTGCTGAGGAAGTGCACGGTGTTATCGACAATGATCCCTAACGAGGTTGAGGTCACTGTGGCGGCCGCAACCCCCACTTGCCCCACTAACAGTGCCCACACGCCAAAGGTGAACAACATCGGAATGGTATTGGGGATCAAGCTTAAGAAGCCGTACTTCAGGCTACGTAAGGTGAGGATCATAATCAGGCAAATCGCGATGATGGCAATGGCATTACCACTGAGCATGCTTTGTGCGTTACGTTGGAAAATATGTGAGAACATCACCGTAGCGCCAGTGGCTTTGGCATGCATCGGCGCTGGCGTGTTGCTTTGCAGCCAGCCTTCAGCGCGCTCAATAAAGGCCTGAATTTCTGCAGTAGACAGGTTATCTAACGTCAGGCTTAACCGTGAAGCCGATTTATCCATACTGACGCGGTCAGTTAAATCGAGGCCAAAGGGCAGTGACATCTCGTACAGCAACAGATACTGCGCCGCCAACTGACGATTATCAGGCAAGCGATACAGCGCCTCGTTATCCTGATGCATATTCTTATTTAAGCGTTTAATGATGTCGGTGTAGCTATACACATGGACTACTTCTGGCTGTTGACGTAACCATGTGGTGAACTCTGCCAGTCCCTGCTGATACTCGGGTTTACTGACGCCGCCACTTTCACCACTTTGAATGTCAAACTCCACTACATAAATGCCTGTTAAGTGCTCCATGGTGAAGTCGGTGTCGCGACGAAACTCAACGCGCTGATCAAAGTAGTTTACGAACTCGTCATTGAGCTCAATTTGCGGAATAGCCAAGCCACAGCCAATGCTCAGTAGCACTGTCGCAGCAATAATCATTCGATACTTTTTCGCGACCTGATTACCAAAGCGCCCTAACCACACATTCAGGCCGTTGCGTTTTTTCTTATAGGTTTTTTTATCCGGCAAAATAGCCAGTAAACAAGGCAAAAATACCAGTGAGAGCAACCAAGCTGCGGCGATACCCATGGCGGTGATGTTCCCTAGATCAGCAAATGGCGGCGCATCAGACATATTTAAGGTTAAAAAACCAACGATGGTGGTGATACTGGTAATGGACACGGCAACAAAATTGACCCGTAAGCTCTCTTTAATTGCAGCTAGCTTGTCCATGCCCTCTCTTCGCGCGCTTGCGTAAGACAACAGCACGTGGATGCTATCGGCAATGGCCAAGGTGAGAATAATGGTCGGTGCGGTAATAGAGATAGGCGTAAGCTCTATGCCGATATAGCCAGTTAGGCCCATGGCCGCAGCACTGGCAAGGATCACGACACCCACCGCAGCAATGGTACCGGGAATACTACGCAGGCTCATATACATCACCACGATGAGCACTAGGTACATAATCGGCGTGAGGGTTTGTGCATCGGTTTGCCCAGCCTCACTAAAGGCGTTGTTGAGCATAGAGATGCCACTAATAGCAAAGGTAAGCTCAGGGTGCTGCTGCTTCATTTGCGCCACTAAATCGCGCACATAATTCACCGCTTTTGGCACTTCCGCCAAAGACTCCCCTGGATATTGCACGGTAATATTAATACCCGAGGTGCGGCCATTGTTGGCAATTAAGCGGTTGGCCAGTAGCGGTTCATCAAGGGCTATGCGTGCTTTTTCTTGCAACGCTGGCCAAGATAATTGCTCGGCATTTTTGATCAGATCGGCGACGATAAGGTCGTCTTGCTCAGCATAGGTATGTTGGAAATTAGTGATAGAGTCGACACGACTCGCAAAAGGAGTTTTCCACGCCTGTTCGGTGAGCTGCTCCACCACCTTCGCATGATTAGGCGTTAATCCTTGGCTTTGCTCGTCGTGCACGACGATCAGAATGTTGTCATTTTTACTGTATTTGTCTTGGAAGTTCTCAAAGGCAACGAGCTCTGGGTTCTCGGGGCTGAAAAATGCCCGGTAGTCGTTCGAGAAAGTGAGCCCTTTAGCCCCTATTGCCAGTGCGATGCAAATTAGCACACTGACAATAAGCAATAGCCAAGGGTAGCGTGTCACGCACTGCCCCCACCGCAGGGCTAAGTTGCTAATAAAGTGGTTCATTATCACTCCTTATAACAGAACGCACATTCTGATAATGGTAAAAAATAACGCCTCAAGTGAGGCTCTTTATTTTCATAATAGCATAGTACCTTATTCGGGTTCAGCCATCATGTCGAATATAGTCGTCAAATATTGCCGTAATGTGTCACGATGAAAATCACTGCGAGCCATCACTGCTACGCCTTGCAACACACCGAGTAAGCACACGCTTAAATCAAACGCACTGAGTTCCTGGCGTACCTCGCTACGTGCTTGAGCTCGCTCAATAAAATGCTGAAACTGAGCGGTCAGCTTGGCATAAATATCACGCACAATGCTGTTCACATCCATATCTGTTTCACCAATCTCGGTAGCTGTATTGCAAATAAGACAGCCATTAGCGCCATGCTCAGCAATGTTCTCGCTGTACATGGAGAAAAAACAGCGTAAATCTTCAAGCTCACCATCACTTTGCGCAATGCGCTTTAACCCCGGGCTAATTTTGCTGAGGGAATACTCTTGCAAACACCGTTTGAACAGTTCTTTCTTGTTACCAAATTCTTGGTAAAAACCATACCTACTCACACCTGTTGCTTTAACCAACTGCTCCATTGATGTATCGCGGTAACCTTGGCGCCAAAACATAATAGTTGCCTTGCGCAGGGCTTCACTTACATCAAATTCTCTGGTTCGTGCCATAGGTTGTTCTCTGCTTAGCGTTTTTAAGAATGTACATTCTGAAATAAAAAAGATCAAGTTAAGATCAAAAAGAAAAAGCGCCCATTGGGCGCCTAACTTTGCCTTAATTAAATAGTGCTAGTCGCTAGCGATAGGCTTTCTTCGGCTCGATACCCAGCTCAGGCAACAAGGTTTTCTCAAACCACGAGCTTATCAAGCGAAAATCATAATAGTTGGCTTCGTTGGCTCGAGGTGAGCGAATGCGATCCATAAACTGCATGTCTTTTAAATCCGCTTCCCCTTCACTGACCACCTTACCCTCGGCATCGGTGACCGAGTAGGTAAAGTTAATCTTAGGCATGTAAATAGGTTTAATCACGCGGATCTCATTCATCCCAAAGCGCACATCGCCGGCCAAATCGAGGTTAGTGATCTCAGCGTTAAACACATACCCTTCAGGCAGATTTTCTGCTTCTCTACTAAAGTGCTTATTAAAGTTTTTAACCAGTCGCTTGTGAAACGGTCCTTTTACTTCATTAGCTGGACGCGCATCGGTGTAGTCGTCTAAGTCATGCCATTTGATTTTTGCTTCGCCAGCATAGCTACTAAGGGATGTAACTAAGGCCGCGATTGCCAAACTGTAGCTCAGTGATTTCATCATACTCTCCAATTGCGTACGTCTATCTACTATAGACCGCTTGTTGTGTTGTTTGATTACTAAAACACCGCCAAGTTCGTAACAATTAGTAATCATTAATAACTATTTGTAGCCTGTGTACCCAATCGAGTCAACGCCCAGCAACTCACCCCTCTGAGTTTTACAGTTTGCCTCGTCGAATCTCTCATTTAGCAGCAGCGACTTTTTATTGCTTGAGTCTAACGTTCGCTACTCCTTGAGCGCCCAACAATAAAGGTTACTGAGCCAATAATCGTTGCCGCCTTCAGCCCTCTTCCTGAGCGCCAGAAGCACAAATATTGCTGTCAGGGTCAAGTTAGGGATGAAAATTCAGCAGCCATGAAAAAACCCAGCCGAAGCTGGGTTTTTATAAAGCGAGATAGCTTGAGGGATGATTACATCATGCCGCCCATGCCACCCATTCCGCCCATGCCACCCATATCTGGTGCGGCTGGTGCGTCTTCTTTAGGTAGTTCAGCAACCATCGCTTCTGTGGTGATCATTAGACCGGCTACCGAAGCTGCGAACTGCAATGCAGAGCGTGTTACTTTCGTTGGGTCAAGGATACCCATCTCTAGCATGTCGCTGTACTCGCCTGTTGCCGCGTTGTAACCGTAGTTACCTTCGCCACCTTTGACTGCGTTGACAACCACTGATGCTTCATCACCAGCGTTAGAAACGATTTGGCGAAGTGGCGCTTCCATAGCGCGTAGGGCTACGTTGATACCATGGTTTTGGTCTTCGTTGTCAGCGGTAAGTGAAGCAATCTTAGTTGCTACACGAACCAGCGCTACACCACCACCAGGTACAACACCCTCTTCAACCGCAGCACGCGTTGCGTGTAACGCATCTTCTACGCGGTCTTTCTTCTCTTTCATTTCAACTTCGGTCGCAGCGCCGACTTTGATTACCGCAACACCGCCAGCTAGTTTCGCCATGCGCTCTTGTAGTTTCTCTTTATCGTAGTCAGACGTCGCTTCTTCGATTTGCGCTTTGATTTGACCCACACGGCCATCAATCGCTTCTTGCTCACCAGCACCATCAATAATGGTGGTGTCATCTTTGGTGATTACTACGCGCTTCGCTGTACCTAAGTCTTCTAGTGTCGCTTTTTCAAGCTCAAGACCGATTTCTTCAGAAATCACTGTACCACCGGTTAGGATGGCGATGTCTTGTAGCATCGCTTTACGACGATCACCAAAACCAGGCGCTTTAACCGCAGCGACTTTAACGATGCCACGCATGTTGTTAACAACCAATGTTGCCAGTGCCTCACCTTCTAGGTCTTCAGCAACAATCAGCAATGGCTTGCTAGTTTTCGCTACCGCTTCTAGGGTAGGTAGAAGCTCACGGATGTTTGATACTTTTTTGTCAACCAATAGGATGTGTGGGTTATCTAGTTCAACAACACCTTTTTCTGAGTTGTTGATGAAGTAAGGAGAAAGGTAACCACGGTCGAACTGCATACCTTCAACAACATCCAGTTCATTCTGTAGTGATTGACCTTCTTCAACAGTGATAACACCAGACTCACGGCCTACTTTTTCCATTGCTTCAGCAATGATTTCACCAATCTCTTTGTCAGAGTTGGCTGAGATAGTACCCACCTGAGCAATGGCTTTGTTATCTGCACAAGGCACAGAAAGGGTTTTCAATTCCTCTACTGCAGCGGTAACGGCTTTGTCGATACCGCGCTTAAGGTCCATTGGGTTCATACCCGCAGCAACAGCTTTAAGGCCTTCGTTAACAATTGACTGTGCTAGTACGGTTGCAGTAGTGGTACCGTCACCGGCAGCGTCATTCGCTTTTGAGGCTACTTCTTTAACCATCTGCGCGCCCATGTTCTCGAACTTGTCTTCAAGCTCAATTTCTTTCGCTACAGAAACACCATCTTTAGTGATTGTGGGTGAGCCAAAAGACTTATCTAGAACAACGTTACGGCCTTTAGGACCTAAAGTTACTTTTACTGCATCTGCTAATACATTTACGCCTTTAAGCATTTTAGTGCGGGCGTCATTTGCAAAACGTACTTCTTTTGCTGCCATTGTTTCTTTCCTCTAAATTCTGTTTAAACCAAGTGTGTCAACATCAAGGGGTGAGTTAGCTCACGATACCTAGGATGTTGTCTTCACGCATAATTAGGTACTCTTGACCGTCGATTTTTTCAGTCTTCTCAACGTAAGAGCCGAACAACACAGTGTCGCCCGCTTTGACTTCCAATGCGCGTACTTCGCCGCTATCCAATACCCGGCCATTACCTACTGCAACTACTTCACCTCGCGATGATTTTTCAGCCGCAGAACCAGTCAGCACGATACCGCCAGCAGACTTGGCTTCTTCTTCTAGACGCTTAACGATCACGCGATCATGTAAAGGACGAATGTTCATTTGTTTGTTTCTCCTAACAGTTTCTGAACAACTACAGAAAAGTCATTAAAATTTAGTTGCCATATCTAATGGGGGTCGAGGTTTTAAAACCCAAGAGTAAAAATTAAAATTTTTTACTCTTTTCGTTCATATTCACCTTCGATGGTGGTGTGCTCTTCGCGACGCTCACTATGTTGATGCTGTTGATGGCTGTGAAATTCAGCACTGAAGGTGCTTTGCCCCATACCTTGGCTCATGCGCACTTGCGCCTGAGAAGCAAAGGTTGCGGCCATTTTATTGCGCACTGCGGGAGTCAGTAATAAGAAGCCGAATACGTCGGTCACTATACCGGGCGTCAACAACAGAACGCCAGCAATGATGACACAGATACCAGTAAACATTTGTTTTGCCGGCATTTGCCCTTGTGCCATTTGCACCTGCGCCTCACGCATTGCGCCAACGCCTTGTTGCTTCACCAGCTTAGCGCCCAAAATCGCGGTAACGATAATTAAGGCAATGGTGGCAACGCCGCCAATCACCTCGCTTAATTGAATCAATAGCGCGATTTCGATGATTGGAACAATGATAAATAGTAAAAAAAGTGCTCTGAACATAACGGCTCTCATAAAAGTCGATGAAATAGAATTGAGGTTGATAAGGTCAGATTTCAAGTCATCTGTTGTCGCTCTATGGGCTTTGCCCTTGCTATCAGCTAGTATGGGGGTTAGAAACGGGACTCACAAAAAGGTTCAGTATGACTACTCACTACCGGCTTATCTTTACAACTTGTGCAAATAAACAAGAAGCACGCGCGATGGCAGAACAATTGGTGCAGTTAAAACTCGCCGCCTGTGTCAACATTCTTCCCGAAGTAGAGTCAATCTACATGTGGCAAGGAGAAGTGGCCAGCGAAAACGAGACCAAACTGCTAATTAAAACCAAGTCTGAGAAAATGAACCAGGTGATCCAAACCATTAAACAGCTACATAGTTATGAAGTGCCTGAAATTCAGGTTGTTGATGTGGCCACCGGAAACCTGGCGTATTTTAATTGGATGGATGAGGTATTAAATTAATGCGTTATGTGCTGTTTTTGCTCACCTTAGCGTTTAGCTCGCTAAGTTGGGCGAACAACTCCGTTTTAAATAGCTTATTAGAGCCCTCTAAAAGCACTTTTCTCCCCGTCGAGCAGGCATTTAAGCTCGACTTTGACCAACAAGGCGATACCTTATTTGTAGGGTGGGATATTGAGCCAGGTTATTATCTCTACAAACATAAGTTAGAGTTTGTCGGTAAGGGCGCCACCATCACTCCACCCAGTGACCTTCCCCAAGGGGACATGATTGAAGACGAGTTTTTCGGTCGCACTGAGGTCTATTTTGATAGTGTGAGTATTATTTCCAAACTCAGTGATGTGGGTGATAATGCCAGTGTCAAAGTACGTTATCAGGGCTGCGCCGAAGCAGGCCTTTGCTACCCCCCTGAAGTGGTGGAAATTCCGCTTACGGCCCTTGCTGCCAGCACGGCGACTACCGGTGCGCCAACCACCGCGGTCCCGGCTAACAAAGCCACCAATGATGAGGGTGAACAATCACTCACTGAGCGTTTAGCCAGCCAAAGCTTGGTCACTAATTTAGTATTCTTTTTTGTTGTCGGTATCGGCCTGGCGTTTACACCTTGCGTGTTCCCCATGTTCCCGATTCTTTCTAGCTTAATCGCTGGGCAGAAAAATCTCTCTACGAAAAAAGCCTTTAGCCTGTCGTTTGTTTATGTGCAGGGCATGGCCGTGACCTATGCGTTACTAGGTTTAGTGGTTGCCTATTTCGGCGGGCATATTCAAGGCTATTTACAGCACCCCTATGTCTTAATCAGCTTTAGTTTACTGTTTGTATTGCTGGCGCTATCGATGTTTGGGCTGTACGAGATTCGTTTACCCCAAAGTTTGATGAGCCGCTTAACAGAAGTCAGTAATAAGCAAAAAGGCGGAAACTACACCGGCGTATTCTTGATGGGCGTGCTCAGCGGCCTGATTGCCTCGCCGTGCACCACCGCACCACTTTCTGCAGCGCTACTTTATGTGGCTCAAAGCGGCGATTTTGTGGTTGGTGGCTTGACCTTGTATGCCTTAAGCCTAGGTATGGGCCTACCGCTGCTGCTATTAGGCACCTCGGGCGGGAAATTACTCCCCAAGGCCGGTGGCTGGATGGAGCAAGTAAAAACCTTGTTTGGCTTCTTAATGTTGTTTGTGCCACTTATCTTATTAGAGCGTATTTTACCTTTCGAGGTGATCCTGCTCATGGCCGGCTTGTTGGCAATTGCTACCGCTATCTACTTACATTATTGGCAAAGCGGGCAAAACCAAGGGAAAGGAAAAACGATTCTATGGAGTTTTGCCATGCTGCTGTTTGTTGGTGGCTTAATGCTGGTACAAAACTACATTTGGCCTAAGCCACAGAGTAACAGCACGGCTGCGACAGTTTCCTCTAACGAAAAGCATGGTGAATTTGTACATGTCGCTAATCTAGCAGAACTGGAAACCTTGATTGCTCAAACCGATGGCTTGGTGATGGTTGATCTCTATGCCGAGTGGTGTGTGGCATGTAAAGAGTTTGAGAAGTACACATTCCCGAAAGACAACGTGCAACAGCAGTTTGAGCATTTCACCTTAGTACAGGTCGACCTCACCGAAAGTAACGACACCACCATTGAATTAATGGAGCACTACACCGTTTTTGGTCTGCCAAGTATTTTGTTTTTCGATAACAGCAACGAAGAATTACCTGAGCTGAGAGTCACCGGTTTTATGGGGGCAGATGAATTTGCTTCCCACCTACAAGCGGTGCGTGACGCAGCACAGTAATCCTTTTTACTGATTAATGCAGGGTGAGCCTCATCACCCTGCTCACTTTCCCCGCACTAGTAAACCCCACCTAACCAAACCTGGTTAACAAGGTCATTAGACCAGTATTTTGCTGCTATTTACGTCGAACTCTCTATAATAGTCGGCAAACGTGAGAAAAGTTTGCTATTTGCTACTTTTGCCCTTAAGTTAAATACTATTATTTGTACAATCACTTAAAACTCACACGATAAAGGATTTTAGTCGCATTATGGCTGCAAAGTTTAAGGTTTTAGTTATTAACGGTCCTAACCTAAACATGTTAGGTAAGCGTGAGCCGGATAAATATGGCGTAAAAACACTGGCGCAGATCACCGGTGAACTAAATGATGCAGCAGCGGCCTTAAATGTTGAGTTGGCGCACTTTCAAAGTAACAGCGAAGCAGCATTAATAGAGCACATTCACGACGCGTGGCAGCAATTTGATAGCATTATTATAAACCCTGCCGCATTCACCCACACCAGTGTGGCTCTGCGTGACGCTCTACTCAGTGTTGATATTCCCTTCTTTGAAGTTCACCTCAGCAACATTCATCAACGCGAACCCTTCCGTCACCACTCTTACTTTTCTGACGTGGCACAAGGGGTTATCTGCGGTTTTGGTGCAATGGGTTACCACTTCGCGCTTCAAGCAGCGGTCAACCGGTTGCAGAATTCGAATTAAAAACTAACTAACAGGCGGGTTTTTCATGGACATTCGCAAAATAAAGAAATTAATTGAACTAGTTGAAGAGTCTGGCATTGCTGAGCTTGAGATCACCGAAGGTGAAGAGTCGGTACGTATTAACCGTCATAGCCAAGCTCCAGCGATGCCACAGCATTACGCCTTGGCGCCACAAGCGGCTCCTGCTCCTGCAGCCCCAGCTGCAGCTCCAGCCAGTGATGCACCAGCAGCGAGCGATGCACCTGCTCGCCCTAGCGGCCATGAAGTAACCTCACCTATGGTTGGTACATTCTACGCGGCCTCTTCACCAGAAGCCGCTGCTTATGTTGAGGTAGGTAGTAAAGTTAACGTAGGCGATACTTTGTGCATCGTTGAAGCGATGAAGATGATGAACCAGATTGAAGCTGACAAAGCCGGTACGGTTAAAGCAATCTTGGTTGAAAATGGCGAGCCTGTTGAGTTCGACCAACCTCTTTTCATCATCGAATAATCGCGCAACTCAAACAAGGCACTAACTATGTTAGATAAAGTTGTTATCGCAAACCGAGGTGAAATTGCACTTCGTGTTCTGCGCGCCTGTAAAGAGCTAGGTATAAAAACGGTTGCCGTGCATTCTACCGCCGACCGTGACCTGAAACACGTGCTCCTTGCAGATGAAACTATTTGTATTGGTAAGCCACCTGCTACCGAAAGCTACTTAGATATTCCCCGCATTATTGCTGCGGCGGAAGTCACCGATGCAGTCGCTATTCACCCAGGTTATGGCTTCCTATCGGAAAACGCTGATTTTGCCGACCAAGTTGAGCAAAGTGGCTTCGTATTTATTGGTCCTAAAGGCGACACCATTCGTCTTATGGGTGACAAAGTATCGGCCATTGAAGCGATGCGTAAAGCCGGCGTTCCTTGTGTACCCGGTTCTGATGGTCCGCTCACTAACGACACCGAACGTAATATGCAAATTGCTAAGCGCATCGGTTACCCAGTGATCATCAAAGCCGCTGGCGGCGGCGGTGGCCGTGGTATGCGCGTCGTACGCAGCGAGAAAGAGCTGGTCGACTCCATCGCCCTTACTCAGCAAGAAGCCAAGCAGTTCTTTGGTAATGGCATGGTTTATATGGAGAAATTCCTAGAAAACCCACGCCATATCGAAGTGCAAGTATTGGCAGACGGCCAAGGCAACGCAATTCACCTAGGTGAGCGTGATTGCTCGATGCAACGCCGCCACCAAAAAGTAGTTGAAGAAGCACCTGCACCAGGTATCACCGCAGAAATGCGTAAGTACATTGGCGATCGCTGTACTCGCGCGTGTATCGAAATTGGTTATCGCGGCGCGGGCACCTTCGAATTCCTATATGAAAACGGTGAGTTCTACTTTATCGAGATGAATACCCGTATTCAGGTAGAACACCCTGTAACAGAAATGGTAACAGGTATTGACCTAATTAAAGAGCAGTTAAAAATTGCTGCTGGTCAGCCATTATCAATCACTCAGGAAGATGTGCAAATCCGTGGTCACGCTATTGAGTGCCGTATTAATGCGGAAGACCCAAAAACCTTTATCCCATCACCAGGTAAGATCACCCGCTTCCACCCAGCCGGTGGTTTGGGTATTCGCTGGGATAGCCATATTTATGCGGACTACACTGTACCGCCACATTATGACTCAATGATTGGTAAGCTTATTTGTTACGGTGAGAACCGTGACGTTGCCATTGCTCGCTCGCGCAACGCGCTCAACGAGTTGGTTATCGACGGCATTAAAACCAATACCGAGCTTCATAAACTGATTTTATCGGACGAGAACTTCAAAAATGGTGGCACTAATATCCACTATTTAGAGAAGAAACTTGGCCTATAGAGCTAAATGTTAAGCAAAGCCAAAGCCGACCTACGTCGGCTTTTTTTGTGCCTGCAAACCCTAAATCGCTTTTTGTAAGTAGCGCGCACTCACCCACTACCTTAAAAGTTCAGAGCAAGTCGTTTGCGAGGTTACAGCTCAAGCTACGCCCTTAGGTTAATTAGTAAGCGATTGATTTCGAGCGGCAAAATAATCACCCCACAGCTAGTGACAAGGCCCACAAAAGTTTTTATACTGCTCGGCGCTTGTCAGGATACTGATATCTTTATCAGTGGCACGCAAATGGCCCTATAGCTTAGGTGATGAACGTAAGCCAAAGGCTTTGAGAAGTGATTTAACATCACTTCGAAAGTGAAGAACGCGAGGTCGTGGATGACCGAGCCGAGTGACTATCATCATGGATGTGTTTACTCTGACTTCACTATAAAACACAAAATGGCCCTATAGCTCAGTTGGTTAGAGCGCACGACTCATAATCGTTAGGTCCCTGGTTCGAGTCCAGGTGGGGCCACCATTTTTACTACTATTTCACGTTATTAACTACTAACCGCATCCCTTCGGTGCTACCTCTGTGCTACTTTGCTGTATAGTTATTTTTTAGGTTGGGTTTCAATCTTCAAATTCTGATTGCTGATTAGAACCACCTTTTGGCCTGTATATAGCGCAACAAACTTGTCGGTAGATGCTATCAATACTCCTTGAGTACTTTGACCACTCGGTTCATGCACAGTTGTACACACAGCCTTTTGCTCTGCATTACAATAAGCAAAATCAGCTATCTCTTCTTTAGCAAACTTTGCACCATAGGAGTGGCTACTCCAAATAAATGCAAATAATACAAAAAGTACGGCTGCAACAAACACCGGAATACCTACTGCCAATAAAGCTACCACAGTTGGTAGGAATGCATACCTAAAGAGTCTACTGCCTCTGAAGTGCTGCTTTTTCTCAGCTATTTTTTTCTTCACACTATCAGAATGCTTTTCTAGGTACATCAGCACAGCGGAGTAAAGGAATAAAAAGCCTCCCCAAATAAGTAAACTTTTGAAACTCCCAAATGCTGCCTCCAACAAGTTAATCACCGCGCCAGAAGTTACGTAAAACGATTTCATCAAAATCGACTCAAATGGCAAAGACAGCGAATCAACCGACTGGTTGTAAACACTCAAGTACCCTTGGAAATACAAGTGACCGATTATGTATAGGAGCGGCACGGAGAGAGAAACTACCGCCGCGATATTTGTTAGGTTAAAAAAATGGCGACTATCTTTTTCTGGCATAAAACCTCCTTGTTAAATTCTTCCATATTCTGCACCGCAACTCTTTAAACAGCAATTTCCAGTTCTCTTATGAGCAAGTCGTACCTACTCGAAGAGGTAGGGACGACTCATAGAGTCGTCCCGTTCAAGGCCGCTGCTCATGATGCCTTGAGCCCTATTACCCAACCGAAGAATCAAAAGGCCAGAAGAGAGAAAGGCATCCACCAGGTAAATTAGCCTCTTGCAATCAGTGATCGATGTATTAATTTAAATATGAATCAGCTCTTCATGAGCAAACAAGAAAACGGGCGTCTCCCAACTGCCCTCAACACGTCAAGAGGAGCTACAACCGTAGCTGTCAGGCTCAACGGAGCCAAATTAATAATCACCAAAACCACTATAGTCTGCGCCTTGAATCAACAGACTCAGCGCCGCTTTGCTTGTTTGCTTTAGATCAGTTATGACAACTTCCCTAATTACGCACTAGCCAAGTGGCTTTAAAACTTATCTATATTGGCTTGTGCTCACTGCGCAATGACTTAAAACCGCGTAAGGTCGGCTGCTAGCGATTTGTTGGGCTTTTCAACCACACGGTGAATTTCTTGCCCCTCATCTAGAACAATAAACGTGGGTGTGTACTTAAGATTAAAACGTTGTGCTACACCCGCCTTATCCTGCTTTTGGTAGTCCACGGCAATGAACGACACCTGGGCGAGCTCAACTTCGCTGTGCTTTAGCAATTTAAGCAGTTTAGGGACTTCCTGCTCACTGTCGTGACACCAGGTGCCTAACAACACCACTAACTCCTTACCAGCTAACTTAGCCATTGCTTGTAAGTCTTGCTCTGTGGGTTGGTAGTCTTGGTAATGCTGTTGAAAAGCGGGATAGTCACTTAGCAATTGCTCGCCACTCATCGCCCCTTGCTGTACCTGCTGAGCTTGCAGGGGCGTTACCATCAACAAAGCACACAGCAGGGCGCAACTAACACTTAGAAATACTTTCATTTATCCTCCGGCGTCATAGGCAAAACATTAAATGATAATGATTTACATTTATTTACCTTTCTTTATAATGGCTCGCGTATCTAATTCAGTTCCAAAGCGTCTAGCAGTTTCATAACCCTGTAAGCGCTTCTTTATTCATCAAAATAACGGATTTATTTTATGTGCTCTTTTAGATTTTCCCTACCTTTTTTAAGTCTTTTACTTTCGCTCAGCTCCATCAATTGCGCCTTAGCCAGCGCTAAAGACGATACTCGTCATATCGAGGTCCTCACTGTAACCGGACAAAAACTCAATAACAGAGACTATCGCGTTGAGTCTTTAAATTCCGCCACCGGGCTGGATTTGAACCACCTTGATACCCCACAATCTGCCATTGCTATTAACCAACAGCGTATGCAAGACCAACAGCTGACCAGCCCAGTTGAGGCGATTGGTGCTGTCACCGGGATCAGTATTCGCGAGGCGGATAATGGCAAGTTTTCCATTCGAGCGCGCGGTATTGGCGTCAACAGTATTTTATACGATGGTATTGCAACCACCTACGACACCCGCTTCAACTACGGAGATAACTTAACCGATACAGCAATTTATGAACGCGTTGATGTGGTACGCGGTGCCACTGGATTAATGTTAGGAGCCGGTAACCCTTCTGCGGCTATCAACCTTATCCGCAAACGCCCAACCGAGGTCGCTCAAGTTAATGTCTCTGCTTCACTGGGCTCATGGGACTACCAACGAGCAACCGTTGATGCCTCTGGAGCACTGAGCCAACAAGGGCGAGTTCGTGGTCGAGTTGTTGCTGCCTACAGCGACCGTGAATCTTTCCAATCGCGCTTTGCACAGAGCCAAACCACTTTATACGGCGCAGTTGAAACCGATATTGGTCGCGCCAGCTTATTACGAGTGAGTGCTGACTATCAATATACCGACCCAGAAGGAACCATGTCTGGAGGGATGCCGATATTTTATAGTGATGGCAGCCGCACGCAATACGACCGTGGCACCTCAACGGCACAACCTTGGTCATCATCAAAAACCCAAGCGCTTAATTCGGTGGTGACGTTTGAGCATCACTTCAATTCGCATTGGCAACTCTCAGCCAGCTATATATATGGCGATAACGACTTAGAGTACGATGTGTGGTGGGTGCGCGGAAACCCCGACCAGGAAAGCAATGAGGGCATGATCCCCGGCTCAGTCAACTTTATTGACGCCGAACGAACGCAGCACACAGGCGACATCGAGCTACTGGGTCAGTTTGACTGGCTAGGCCAATCGCATCAGCTGCTTGTGGGTTGGAATCAGCAAAAGCAAGAATTTGCCACGCCTTACTACCCGGCAATCAACGCCCCAACCCAGGTCGGTGATTTTCGCCAAGATGATTATGCATTCCCTGCGCCGCAGTGGGCTGACACCGCCGCTTACGGCTCGTATGGTAAGACCGAGCAACAGTCAGCCTATGTGGCTGCACAGTTGAAACCAACGGCATCATTGTCGGTAATTAGCGGTGTGCGCTTAAATCAATGGCAAACCGATACCGATAATTTCGGCCGGGCGCACGATTACTCACTAAACGACGAACTCACTTACTATTTAGGGTTGTCTTACGCGCTCACCGATAACTGGGTTGTTTATACCAACAGCGCTGATATTTTCTCACCACAAAGCTTAATTGGCGAACAAGGCCAATATCTTGACCCGGTGCAAGGGGAAAACCTCGAGTTGGGTATTAAAGCCACCTTATTCAACGACAAGCTCGATGTCGCTTTTTCAGCCTTTCAAATCGACCAAGATAATGTGGGTGAATACACTGGCGAAACCATTCCAGGCACCACGCAGCGTATTTATAAAGGCATTGACGGCACTCGCACTAAAGGCGTAGAGCTCGAACTTAACGGTGCTATCACCGAAAATTGGCAAGTGTATCTGGGTTATACTCATGCCGAGGGCGAAACACCAGAAGGCGAGATATTAAACTCAACCAACCCAGAAGATCAGATTAAATTCTTTTCTACCTATGATTTTTCTGGCGCCCTAGCTGGCTTAACCCTCGGTGGTGGCATTAACTGGCAAAGCGAAACCTTTGATGAAGTTTCCAACCCAGTGACCGGCCCAGTAGAAGTAGGTCAAGGTGGCTACGGTATCGCCAATATCATGGCTCGTTATGCTGTCTCTGAGCAACTTACGCTCAGCATTAACCTCGATAATCTCTTTGATAAACGCTACTACAATCAAATAGGTTTCTACGATCAATACCGCTACGGCGCGCCACGCAACTTCAAAGCCTCAGTGCGCTATCAGTTCTAAACCCTTATCGAATGTTCTTGGTGCGCTGCCCTGCAGTGCACCACTTCCTTTGCTCACAGCCCTACTCCCTACACCACTGTGGTGATAACACGTTGCAAGTGCACGACTTTTCGGGTCACGACCGTGAATTTACGCTAAACTTAGGCGTGATGGTGGCTGTACTTGGTGTATCACAACTAAACCCTAGAGGCTCAGCACGGCTGCATCCTTTTTTGATGCGCGCCAACTAACTTTGGGAGAGGCAATGCAAGGTATTGACGAAACATTACTGTCACAGCTAGAAGCTGGATTTAAGCTGCCTGTTAAGCCCGCCGCATTAGAGCAGCTGCAAGCGGAGTTAAACCGCAACGATCCCAGTATTGATGTTGTTAGTGAGCTTATTGCCACCGACGTGGCGATGTCAGCCACCGTGCTTCGCGTGGTAAATTCACCCAATTTTGGTAAAGAAAAGGAAATCACCGATATTAACTACGCGGTGATTCTCTTAGGCCTCAATACTATTAGCCATATTGTCTCCCGCTATTTGCTCAAACAAGTATTTCGGCAACAAGGGTGCTGCATTTCCCTGGCGCGGTTCTGGGATACCTCAACCGAGATCTCACGCTTATGCGTTTACATAGGCCAAAGCTTAACGCGAAGCTTGCCTGCTGATAATTTACAAACATTGGGGTTATTTCATGATATCGGCATTCCGGTGATGGCGATGAATTACCCTGATTACGTGAACGTACTAAACGAAGCCAACGACAACGTCCATGCATCGTTGACTCAGCTCGAAGATAAACGCTATCCCTGTAATCACGCCATCCTTGGTTTTTATATGGCCCATTCTTGGCATTTACCGAAAGTGTTGTGCAATACCGTGCTTCGCCATCATGATTTAGACTTTTTAGGCGAGCACCAAAGCAGTGAAGAAGAGCGCTTGTACTACGCGATTTTAAAGGTGGCAGAAAACATTGCTCATACCCACAAACGCTTTCGTAGCATTAATAATTGGTCCAGCATTGAAAGCCAAGTATTAGCCACTCTGGGGTGGCAACAAAATGAATATCAAGCCCGTTTGGAAGCTGGAGAGTCACTACTGATATTTAATGCCAATTGAGCATGCTACACTTTGGGCAAACAGCACAATAAGGACGACACATGCTTGAATGCCACAGCGACAAACCCATTACGCTGATTGTGGGCTCTAAAAACCCAGTAAAGATCAATGCCGCCAAAGCCGCCCTTGCCACCTACTTTCCGGATAGAGACATTATTTGCCAAGGTGTGGACGCTCCCTCAGGCGTTGCCGATCAACCTTTAGGTGAGGCGCAAACCCTGCAAGGTGCGCACAACCGCATTCGTTATTGCCAAGCGCATTATCAAGGTGATTATTACATGGCTATGGAAGGCGGCGCCGCGCAATTCGACTACGGGGCGGCCACTTTTGCCTTTGTAGTTATCGCTCATGGCGACGAGCACAGTGTCGGACGTAGCTGCAATTTGCCCCTGCCAAAGCACTTATACCAAAAACTAGAGCAAGGACAAGAGCTTGGCAATGTGATGGATGAGGCTTTTGCAACCAAGAATATTAAACAGCAAGGCGGTGCTATTGGCTTGTTAACGCAAGGCCATGCCACCCGTCAAAGCAGTTATCAACAGGCCTTGTTACTGGCAATGGCGCCTTTTAATCACAGTGAGTTATTTGCGAGTACACGTTAATTATGCGCTACCCTTGGATTCTTTTTGATGCCGATGAAACCCTGTTCCACTTTGATGCTAAAGCGGGCTTAACACACATGTTTGCTCGCTATGAAGTGGACTTTGCCGACGCTGATTACCGCACCTTCGAAGCCGTAAATCGGCCATTATGGGTGGCATATCAGGACAACACCATCACAGCGCAGCAGTTACAGGAACGCCGTTTCGAGCAATGGTCCGAGCGCCTAGGCGTGAGTGCTCGAGAGCTAAACTTACGATTTATGGAAGCGATGGCAGAAATTTGCCAACCCCTGCCCGGTGCAATCGAGCTGCTTAACGCGCTACAAGGTAAAGCGAAGCTGGGCATTATCACCAACGGTTTTACTGAACTACAAAGCGCCCGATTAGAAAAAACCGGCTTAAAAGGCGCTTTTGAGTGGTTGGTTATTTCTGAGCAAGTCGGCTATGCCAAACCTCATATGGCGGTATTTGATCATGCCTTCGCGCTAATGGGTCACCCACCAAAAGAGCAGATACTGATGGTTGGCGATACGCTGGAATCGGACATTGTTGGCGGCATCAATGCGGGCATCGATACTTGCTGGCTAAATCGCCATGAGAAACAGGCCCCTGCGCATATGACCCCAACCTATGAGGTAAAGTCGCTGTGCCAACTAAGAACGTTGCTACTGTAACGCCGAGCCTACCAATATAAAAAATGCCAGCACATGGCTGGCATTCACACACGGGAATATTTCTAATGGAATAGAAATTAGTTACTTCCAAGAGGTCATTTTGTGACCTTTGAGGGCATAGAACAGGAAAAATACATAGCTAGGTAACATCACCCAATACGCATTTTGCTGTCCTTCTGCGGAAATTGTTGAACCGGTTGCTAAACTCAAAAACACTGGGCCGAACGCCCCACCAGCAATCCCCATTACTAATAGGCCTGAGCCAACGCTAGTCAGTTTGCCTAAGCCCGATAATGCCAGTGGCCAAATTGCTGGCCATACCACAGCATTAGCTAGACCACACAAAGCGAGCATCAGTACCGTGTCTGGTAGTGCAGGCCCACCAAAAGGCACTAACAATGCTTGCGCTAACACTGTAGAGTCGCGACTCACGGTAGTAATACCAATCACCAAGGCAAAGCCGAGAATTGCTGAGCCACTGAGTGCGGCTTGCTGGGAAATAACGCGCGGAATAAGAATAATCCCGAGAATATAACCCGCCACCATGCACACCATAGTATAAGAGGTCATCACCCCGTAGTTTTCCACGCCAAGAGCAAGTGCATAAGAGCCAATAGTATCACCGGCGATCACCTCAACTGCGACGTACAAGAACAAGGCCATCACGCCCAGAGCCAAGTTCGGGTGCGCTAATGCGGCTTTAACCTGACCTTTACCACCTGCTTGCTCTTCATCATCGACCAACTCAGGCAGCGGAGAATATTTAACAGCTAACGCCAACGCACCGATAAATAATGCCATGCCAATATAAGGCCATACTAAGCTGTTAGCCATGGCATCAATATCATCTTGGCTGAGCTCTTTGCCCACTAAACCGGTGAAGTTGCTAATAATCAATGCGGTAAACACCATAGGCGCAAATACCCCTGCACCTTTATTTAAAATGCCCATGATACTGACACGTGCTGCCGCTGACTCTTCAGGGCCAATGCGCACGACATAAGGGTTAACGGCTGTTTGCAGCAAGGTTTGCCCTATCCCCATCACCAATTGGGCAAATAAGAATAATGCAAACACTTGGGTTTTGGCGGCCGGAATGTATAAGAACCCCGCGACCATCATAGTTGCCATACCCAGTGCCATGCCATTTTTATAGCCAATTTTCTTGATCACTAGTGCTGAGGGCACAGCCGTAAAAGTGACCGCGATATAGAAAGAAAATAGAATAAGCGAGGCCTGAAACGGCGTCAGCTTCAAAATTTGTTGGAGGTAGGGCATCAATGAGCCATTGAGCCATGTTGCGAACCCTAGAATAAAAAACAGGGTCGCGACAATGGCCATAGGCACAAAGTTGCTTTGCTTTTTAGTTGTTGACACTGTTGCTTCCATAAACTCTTCTCGTTGTCGATATAGATAACATCAAAACTAAGCAGATCATATAGTTATCTCTACCGTTTCGATGGAAGCTGACTTCAAAGCCAGCCTATAAGTAAGCGCACAAGCTCACCGAATATAAATATTATTGTTATAGCCGCGCTTTTTCACAGCACGTTAGGATAAAACTAACGCCTAGTTCACAAAAATGACAGCGCTGCCATAAACTGTACGTCAAAAGCGTTTATTTTACCAGCAAGAATTTTATCAGCCTGATAAAGAGCTATATAACAAAGAGTTGGCTTAATTATGCCGGGTTACAAAGGTTATGAACCGGCACTTTGCGCTGTCTGTATGCAATGGCTGGAGGGATACAAAACAGGCATCGCCTCGCAGCCATGCCTCTTTATGTATGCGGTGATTAACGCACGCGAGTGGTGCGACTGGTTTGATTATTCACCCGTGAGCGCAGTAACACCTCAGCGTTCGCACTGACAGTGACCGACTGCTTATAAGGCTGCCAAGTGCTACCGTTATCTAGGCTGTATTCGATACTTAGCCCAGGATAGGCGCTATTAGCCACCAACTTACCCTGCTCAATCACACCGCCAGGCACCGGTAAGTGCAAGGTAATGCCATCACGATCGAGTTTGTATAGCTCCTTTATTGCTAAAGCACTGGCAAAGCGCTGCCAATCCTGCTGGCGTGCGCGAGAATCGGGTTGCTCTCCTTCCCACTTCGCTTTGTGCCATGCACGCTCAGCGACCGCAAGCATACGGGGGAAAACCATGGCTAGTACTTGTTCTTCGGTACGAATCGTTTCAGACCATACTTGCCCTTGCATTCCCAACACATTTTCTGGCTTTTCCAAGGCTGGCATTGGTCGACCCACCAAGGCTTCGAGGTTATCTATTTTATCGCGAGCGCGGGTGTAATCAGCATTGGCATAAAGGTCGTCAGGCATATAACCAAACACTTTCTCGGTATCGGTGTAGCGCGTTGCCCAGTAATATCCGCGCTCTTGTGGGTGCGCTTCATAAGGATGGTCAAAATATAAATGTGTGCCATGAGAGAGGATCACTTGATAACCGGCGTTAGCTAAACGATAGGCACGATCGGCGACGCCCCATTCCCAAATATTGTCCCAGGCGTTGGTAAAGAACACCTCATTGGGGTACTCATCGCGGTTAAACGGGTTGACCTTGTCGTACATAATGCCGTCTTCCCACACCCCAGGGGCAATGCCACGCTTATGTAGCAACTGTGCCACCCGCTGAGTAAAGTAGGGTTTTAAATCGGCCACTCCGGCCACCCCATTGTTGGCTTCGGCGAATAGCGCTTGGCATGCGGGAGAGCCAATCCAAGAGCCAGCTCCCACTTCATCACCGCCAATGTGCAAGTAGCGAAGTTTAGTCCCCGCTTCACGGTACATTTGCTGTAACTCATAAGTGACTTTATCCATAAATGCATAGGTTGAGTCTAAGCACACATTCATTGAGTTATCGGTGTAATTTTGCACCGTGATATAGCTGGAGGTGTCTTTTGGGTCACTGAGCAGATAGCGGGTGGCGGCACTTAAATCAACCTGACTAAACTCCTGAGTACCCGGTTGTGGGTTAGTTAAAGAGCCTTGAGCATATTGTTCTGCCTGCTGCTTAAGACGACGATAACGGGCTTCCATCGCTTTAATAGAGGCACGAGCATGGCCGGGCCCCTCAATTTCTGGGATGATCTCAATATGGCGGGCTTTGGCAAACTGCAATAGCTCGATAAAGTCGGCGCGACTTAAGTAGCCATTGCCGGAACCTGACTTAAATGGCCCCGTGCCCAACTGCGTAAGCAAACAGCGATTTTCTTGTAGATCGAAACAACGATACGCGCCAATTTCGGTAAGCTCGGGTAAACCAGGAATTTCTAAGCGCCACCCCTCATCTTCGGAAAAATGCCAATGTAAGCGGTTCATTTTATAGCGCGCCATTTGCTCTACGAGCTTGAACATCGCTGCCTTACCATGATAATTACGGCCATTGTCGTAGTGCATGCCACGCCAGCCATAACGGGGATTATCGCGCACTTCAAGGTTCGGTAATGTTGCCGCACCGGTCGCTGGTAACAGCGCCAACAAACTCTGCATACCATAAAAAGCACCGGCATTATCGTGGCCGACGATGCGGATAATGTCGTCATCAATTTCCAAGTAATACCCTTCAGGCTCACCGACCTGAGCATCCACGCTGAGCTTAATGACTTTATCTTCGCCAGCATTAAGGTGGTCGGCCTGAGCGCGGAGGTTCAAGCCATATTTGGCTTTAAGATCCGCAGTGAAGAGCGCCACTTCTGAGCTTAACTGCCCGGCAAAGCTGATACTCCAGCTCTCGTCTAACACCGCACTGCCACGATGGTAATCCACCTCTTGTGGCCTAGGAATAATACGTTTAACTGCTTGTTCGGCATCGACCTTGGTTAAACCTTGGTTACGCTCAAAACGCACCTTTGCATCAACCAAGATGGTTTTATCTTCGGGGTTGTTGTAACGGCGGAGCTGCTTGGGCTCACTAAAAGGGGTAACGAAGTCACTAAAGTCCTCGCTGTCGGTATTAGCAAAAATGGCAGGCTTAGTATCCTTAGCAACAACAAAGGCACGGGGCATAAAGTCACTGTAAGCGACTATCCATACACTGGCTTCAAATGGGATCACCAGGGTTTCACCGCTGGCTAAACCAGCAAAGTCACTAGTAGGAATTAATCGGTGTAAGTCGCCATTAACGTGTTCAATACGCAGCCCTTTAACGCTTTGCTCCTTCATTTTGCGCACGTTATGCAAGTAGATTTGCCAATCTCCCTGGCCTGCCGGCAGCGCCACATCGGAGCGGTTAGTCAGGGTAATGCTGCCAAGAAAGCTGCTGTCTTTGTTATGGAAGTTGTCTTCTACCGCGAACATAAACTCGGTATTCGCAGCAAACTGGTTAACTTGCTCTTGGCTCAGCTGAGCCTGAGCCGCAATGGGGAGCATTAAGGCGGCGATAAGGCGTTTTCTAAACATGGTGACTCATTCCTTCCCTTGTTGGTGTTATTGTTTTTTTGGCTGATTATCGACCATCATATAAAATTCATAATGACAGCGCTATCATTTATCGATTATTTACATCCGCTGATAAAACATAAAGGCGGCCGAAGCCGCCTTTATCAATTAACACTATCTGCCTGCTAGGGTATATCAATACCCCGCCGCATGGCCGTCTTTTCTGGTCTCAGAGGCGCCGTAATAAACACCGTTTTCCGGGTCACGCATAATCGCTTGATACCCCCCGAATGGCCCCACTGCGCCTTGCAGGGTATGACCTTTTTTCATTAGCTGACGCTGCGTTTCCATACTAAAGCCAGTTTCAAGTGATACATAGCCGCCGTCGGTCATCACTTCATCAGTAGGCTGGCTGGAGCCTGTATGTAAGATCCGAGGCGCATCGCCCGCTTCTTGCAAGTTCATACCAAAATCAATCATATTGATGAGGATTTGCGCGTGCATTTGTGGCTGTGTTGCGCCTCCCATCACCCCATAACTCATGTACGGTTCACCATCTTTGGTCACAAAGGCAGGAATAATGGTGTGAAACGGGCGCTTGCCGGGTTGATACTGATTAAAGTGCCCGGGCTGTAACGAGAATAACTCTCCTCGGTTTTGCAGTACAAAGCCCAGCTTTTCGGGGGTCATGCCTGAGCCCATACCGCGATAATTACTTTGAATGAGCGACACCATGTTACCGTCTTTGTCTGCGGTCGTGAGGTAAATAGTATCCCCCTCTACCGGCCCAGCTTGATCGCGCTTCGCCGCTTTATTGGGGTCAATCAACTTACGTCGCTCGTCGGCATAGTCTTTAGATATTAGCCGTTGCACAGGAATGTCATTAAACGCAGGGTCGGCATAATATTTAGCGCGATCAGCAAAGGCTAACTTCTTCGCCTCGACAAAAGTATGAATATACTGCGCACTATCAAAACCCATGGCGGCAATATCATAGTCTTCAAGAATATTAAGGATTTGCTGTGCCGCGATTCCCTGCCCATTCGGCGGCAATTCCCACAACGTATGACCACGGTAGGTGCTGGCCACCGGCTCGACCCATTCGCTAGTATGGTTCGCTAAATCTTCATAGCGCAGGTAACCACCGTGGGCTTGCATATAACGGTCTATTTCTTTGGCAATTTTGCCCTTATAAAACGCATCACGCCCGCCCATGGCTAGCTGTTTATAGGTATTAGCCAATGCCGGGTTTTTAAATATCTCGCCTTTTTTCGGCATTTCACCATCAGCCATAAAGACTTCTTGGAAACCTGGGTATTGAGCCCGCGCTGACACACTGCGCTGCATGTAATATGCAATCAATTCACTGACCGGAAAGCCGTTTTCCGCATACTCTATACTCGGCTTTAGAATTTTTGCCATGCTCAACGAGCCAAACTTTTTATGCAGCTCAAACCAGCCATCGACAGCACCGGGCACAGAAACCGGTAAAGGCCCATAGCTGGGGATTTTACCTTCCTCAGCGGTGAGTTTCTTTAGTTCCTCGAAACTCAAGCCTTGGGGCGAGCGCCCTGAGGCATTCAAACCATAAAGTTTGTCATCCTCAGCTGAGTACACAATGGCAAATAAGTCGCCGCCAACTCCGCACCCTGTGGGCTCGACCAGGCCAAGCGTGGCATTGGCAGCAATCGCAGCATCAATGGCATTCCCGCCTTGTTTGAGAATATCTAAGGCCACCTGTGTGGCCAGCGGTTGGGAAGTTGCTGCCATTCCTTGCGTTGCAATCACTTCCGAACGGCTGGCAAAGCTATGGCCGGTAATACGATCATAAGCCTGAGCCACCCCAGATAATACACTGAGCGAAATCCCTGCTGCGCATAGTCCTAATGTTATTCGCTTCATACTCTACTCTGTTGTTTTTTTAGTCGCATAATTAACTTAGTGATAAATCGACAGTGAAGCAATGTCTTTGCGGTCGCCAACATAAAAAAGCCCAGCAATTGCTGGGCCTTGTAGCGATTAATGGAAATTACCAAATCTTGACGCGATCTTCGGGTTTGATGTACATCTCATCCCCTTCTTTGACGTCAAAGGCTTCGTAGAATTCAGGCATGTTTGGCAATACACCAATAACACGGTAGTGACTTGGGGCGTGAGGGTCCGTCATCAAACGGTTACGGAGCTCTTCATCACGATACTTACGACGCCAAATTTGTGCCCAGCCCATGAAGAAACGCTGCTCACCGGTGAAACCATCCAGCTCTGGCGCTGGTTGGCCATTTAATGATAGCTGATAAGCTTTGTAAGCCACGGTTAGGCCGCCTAAGTCACCAATGTTTTCGCCCAGTGTTAGCTCGCCGTTGACGCTAGCATCTTCGAACGGAGCGAAGCCGTTAAACTGCTCCACTAATTTCTTACCGCGCTGTTCAAACTGCGCTAAATCCTGCTCACTCCACCAGTTACGTAGGTTTCCGTCACCATCATACTTAGCGCCTTGGTCATCAAAGCCATGGCCTAATTCGTGACCGATCACCGCACCAATTGCACCGTAGTTGACGGCGTCATCCGCTTCTAGGTTGAAAAATGGCGGTTGTAAAATAGCTGCTGGGAACACAATTTCGTTATTCACCGGGTTGTAATAGGCATTAACGGTCTGTGGCGTCATGTGCCACTCAGAACGATCAACCGGCTTACCTAGTTTCTCGCGCATTTCGTTATACGCCCACTCGCTGTAGCGAATAAAGTTACCCGCTAGGTCATCTGCTTTAATTTCCAGTGCCGAGTAATCTTTCCACTTATCTGGGTAACCGATTTTCGGAGTGAATTTATTAAGTTTTTCTTTGGCGGCCACTTTGGTTTCAGCGCTCATCCACTCTAGGCCGTCAATCGCTTGGTCAAAGCCTTTGATCAGATTCTCTACCAACTCTTCCATACGCGCTTTCGCTTCTGGCGGGAAGTTGTCTTTGACGTAGACCTTACCGAGCATTTCGCCTAACACAGCATTGGCAGAGTCCACCGCCTTTTTCCAACGCGGCTTTTGCTCTTCTACGCCACGTAATGTGGTGCTGTAGAAAGCGAATTTACGATCGACAAAGTCTTTACTTAGCTCATCGGCATAGTTGCTCACAAAGTGGAAAGTCAGGTAATCCTGCCAAGTATCCAGCTCAGTTTCTGCGAAGATGTTGCCAAAGTCTTCAAAGTAAGACGGTTGGCGAATGATCACTTCTTTGCTGTCGATATCCGACTGCGCTAAGAACTGCGCAAAATCGAATTCACCAGTCAACTCGTTTGCCTCGGCCACGGTCATCTTGTTGTATGACTTGGTCGCATCACGGCTTTGCACTCGGCTCCACTGGGCTTTGGCAAGCTTACTCTCTAGGGCAACGATGTCCTGCGCCGCTTGCTGAGCATCGTCAACACCCGCTTTGGTAAGCATATCAGTGATGTAAGTAATATATTCATCACGAATAGTGGCGAACTTTTCTTCGTCTTTTAGGTAATAATCACGATCTGGTAGACCCAGACCCGATTGCGATACATAAAGCGCATATTGGCTAGAGTTTTTGGCATCATTGTTAACATACCAAGCAAATGGCGTGGTACCACCTTGAATGCGAATGTCGGCCATCAGCGATACTAATTCTGACTTATCGCTCACGGCGGCAATGTTCTCTAAGTACGGCTTTAATGGCGTAATGCCTTTTTCTTCAAGCGCATCAGTATTCATGTAGCTGGTATAAAATGCGCCCAGCTTTTGCTCATCACTGCCCGCTTTAGCGTCGCTATTTTTAGCTGCTGCTTCAATCACTTCTTTAAGCGCTGCTTGCGACTGATCATATAAAGCGGTGAATGAGCCGTAGTTAGATTTATCACCGGGAATTTCGGTGCGCTCAAGCCATTGACCGTTAACGTGATAGTAGAAGTCATCTTGTGCACGCACATTACTATCGATATTTTCAAGCTCAATACCTGAACCCAGCTGCTGCGATTTTTTTGTTTCTTGTTTTGCAACTGTTTCTGCTTGTTGATTGTTACTGCTTGACTGTGTTGGCTGCTCACTGCAACCAGTCAAACCTAATGCTAAGGCCGTAGCCGCAGCAACTAAGGTTACTTTATACATGTTGTTGTCCCGATTAGATTAATAGAGTTATTATTCCGACTACGCCATATTAACCTGAACATTTGCTAAACACAGGCGCAGTTTGTAACAATTTATGACTGTTCCAGTAGCTTGTTGATAATCGCTACATTCGCCTCAGGAAAGGCGTAGTCGTTTAGGGCTGCGATATCCACCCAAGCCCCTTGCTGCCCTTCAGCACCATGCGGTTCGCCACTGAAATCGGCAACGATATGAATATGCAGACACACATGCTTGTCGCCGTAGTCATGCTCGATGCGCATAAATTCTTCGGTGCTATGCACACGGATTGCCACTTCCTCGTGTAGTTCCCGGCTCAGCGCTTGGGCAACTGATTCACCCGCTTCAATTTTGCCCCCAGGAAACTCCCACAGCCCGCCCTGGTGCTTATCTTCTGGGCGCTTACAAATATAGGTTTGCGATTCGCGTTTAATAATACCTACGGCAACGTCAACCTGCTTCATAGTACAACTCCATAAACAAAAAGCGGCAATATGCCGCTTTTTAAAACCATTATTTTAACTGTGCTATTAGCTTAACTTGCCACAGCACTGCTTATACTTTTTACCTGAACCACAAGGACAGGGTGAGTTACGACCCACCTTTGGCTCACTACGAGAAGCCACAGCTGCCTGCGGCGCATCGCCACCGACTTGCTCAGCATCAGCATGTTGATACTGACGAGGAACCTCTTCCGATTTACGGTGCTGCTCTTCGACTTTCTCTACGTCTTCTTCGGCACGCACTTGTACCTTGCTTAGAATATTAACGACATCAATCTTGAGGTTCTCTAACATAGCAGAGAACAACTCAAACGATTCACGCTTGTATTCTTGCTTCGGATTCTTTTGCGCGTAGCCACGTAAATGAATGCCTTGGCGTAAGTGGTCCATCGCGGCAAGATGATCTTTCCAATGCTGATCTAGGCTTTGCAGCATGACCGCTTTTTCAAATTGGCGAAGCACTTGTGCGCCGACCATTTCTTCTTTCGCTTTATAAGCGTTGGCCGCCTCATCAACAATACGATCACGCAGCTTTTCTTCAAACAGCTTGTTATCGTCGGCCAGCCACTGCTGAATAGGTAACTCGAGCAGGAAGTCGGCTTTTAGACGCTCTTCCAGACCAGGCACATCCCACATTTCTGCCAATGATTGAGGCGGAATGTATTGATCAATCACACCATTAACCACGTCATGGCGGATGGCGGTAATAGTCTCAGAGATATCCCCTTCTTCAAGCAACTCGTTACGCTGAGCGTAAACGACGCGACGTTGGTCATTAGCCACATCATCGTACTCAAGTAGTTGCTTACGAATATCAAAATTACGGGCCTCAACTTTACGCTGCGCATTTTCAATAGCACGGTTAACCCATGGGTGCTCGATAGCTTCGCCACGCTGCATACCCAGCTTGCGCATCATGTTAGTCATGCGTTCGCCGGCAAAAATACGCATCAATGCATCTTCCATTGATAGGTAGAAACGGCTTGAACCCGCATCCCCCTGACGACCAGAACGACCACGTAACTGGTTGTCGATACGGCGAGACTCATGGCGCTCAGTACCAATAATATGCAAGCCACCGGCAGCGATAACGGCATCATGGCGCTCTTGCCACTTAGCCTTGATGTCGGCGATTTGCTCTTCACTTGGGTTATCAAGCTTGTCGATATCACTTTGCCAGTTACCACCGAGCACGATATCGGTACCACGACCGGCCATGTTGGTCGCAATTGTTACTGTGCCAGGCAGACCTGCATCAGCAACGATATCGGCTTCTTGGGCGTGGAATTTGGCATTCAATACGTTGTGCTGAATTTTCTCTTTACGCAAATATTGCGACAGATACTCAGAACTCTCAATTGAAATTGTCCCCACGAGTACCGGTTGGCCGCGTTCTTGGCAGTCTTTAATATCTGCTAAGATGGCTTCGTACTTTTCGTCTTGCGTCAGGTAAACCAAATCAGCACGATCGTCGCGGATCATCGGTTTATTAGTAGGGATAACAACCGTATCTAGGCCGTAAATTTGTTGGAATTCGAATGCTTCGGTATCAGCGGTACCCGTCATACCGGCCAAGGTTTCATAAATGCGGAAGTAGTTCTGGAAGGTGATCGATGCCAGCGTCTGGTTCTCGTTTTGGATTTTCACCCCTTCTTTGGCTTCAACCGCTTGGTGTAAGCCCTCAGACCAGCGACGCCCTTCCATAGTACGACCGGTGTGCTCATCAACAATAATAACTTCATTGTCTTTGACCACGTAATCAACATCTTTCTGATACAGTTTATGAGCTCTAAGAGCGGCATAAACATGGCTCAGTAGGGTAATGCTACCCGCTGAGTACAACGAGTCACCTTCTTCGATTAGACCGCGCTGCGTTAGCAGTTCTTCAACTTTAACTTGGCCGCGCTCGGTCAGGTGAACTTGCTTGCCTTTTTCGTCGATAGTGAAATCACCATCGCCTTCAACACCCTCTTCGTCTTCTTTTTCTTGCAGTTCGAGCTCAGGCACAATCTTATTGATTTGCGTATATAGCTCTGAGCTATCCTCTGCCGGGCCAGAAATAATCAGCGGGGTACGTGCTTCGTCAATAAGGATTGAATCCACTTCATCGACAACAGCGAAGTTGAGTGGTCGTTGCACACGCTCATCAATGCTGAAAGCCATATTGTCGCGCAAATAGTCGAAACCAAACTCATTGTTAGTACCGTAGGTAATATCTGCACTGTAGGCTTCTTTTTTCTGCATCGGCATCATGCCAGGCACGTTACAGCCAACCGATAAACCTAAGAACTCGAACAGCGGGCGGTTGGTTTCCGCGTCTCGCTTGGCAAGGTAATCATTCACGGTAATAACGTGCACACCTTTACCGGTCAAGCCATTTAAGTAGGCAGGCAACGTTGCCGTCAGGGTTTTACCTTCACCGGTACGCATTTCTGCGATACGGCCCTGGTGTAATACCATGCCGCCAATTAGCTGCACGTCGAAGTGGCGCATGCCATAAACACGCTTAGAAGCCTCGCGCACAACAGCAAAGGCTTCTGGAAGAAGGTCATCTAGACTGGTGCCATTATCGTAACGTTCGCGAAACTCGGCGGTTTTCGCCTTTAACTCGTCATCACTGAGCGACTCTAGTTGGCTCTCTAACGCATTTATTAAAGCGACCGTTTTGCGTAGGTTTTTTATTGTGCGGTCATTGCGGCTACCAAAAACCTTGGTAAATAATTTAGTGATCATGATTTAACCGTTACATTCTCATCTGCATTAAGCGCTCTGGGTCAAACCCGAGTCACTTGCTTACTTAATATCATCCATTTATACAGCACCAGCGTGACATTAGAAGCACTTGGCGTGGACAAACTAAAATGTGACTGCTTGAGCGGTGTACTTTTGAGCGACATCATAACAAACTCAATGAATTGCAGCACCTAATAATACCAATTCCATTTATCCTGTTGGCCGCAGTAGTTTACAGCATTAGAAATTAATGGCATTGGTATTATCGCTGGCCTATCATAGCGTTCATAGAGATCTTTGCAATCATCCGAATGACTGGCTGCCCACCGCTTGCAATAAAGAAGTGATTCTCAGGGCTCAAGCATTCTCTAGAGGTGGTGACGATTTAGGCGAATTCAAGAGGCACCTTAGATTTATGGCGAAAGATAGGTATGCACCCAAACAACTTGACGAAGTTTTGGGCCAGTTGAGCCCGCGTATGGGGTCACGTATTGCCGGCTATAGCGCTAAAAGCCAACAGCTCAGTCAGCAACAGAGCGTGCTGCGTGAAGTGATCGGTGAGAATCTAGCGAAGAAATGTCGTGTTGCTAATATTCGTGATGATGCGCTGATCATTGAAGCACAAAGTGCCACCATTGCGTTAAAACTCAATTACGTAAAGATGGATATCCTTTCCGCCTTTCGCCAACAAGGCTTGGCGCAACTTTGCCAAGTAAAAATTCAAACCTCTCCCGATGCCGCGAGACGTTTAACTCCTCAGTCGCAGACCGGCAGCAACAAAACAACCGCGCCGAAGAAGCGGGCCATGAGCGAGCAAAGCGCTGAGTATTTGGAACATGTGGCCGAGAATGCTCCTCCCTCGCTACAGCAGAAATTACGGCGCTTGGCGCTACACGGCAGACAAAAAAAATGACGCTCAACAGCGTCATTTTTTATCAGTATTTTTTAAGCTGTTTGCAGCTCGAGTGCCGGAGCAGGCATCGATACGGTGTCTTCGAATGTTGCCCATTCCCATGCAGACTCAGTAGCCATAATCTTACGCAGTAGCTTATTATTCAGGTCATGCCCTGATTTATAAGCTGTCAGCTTACCGAGAATGTTGTGGCCGGTCATAAACATATCACCCACACAATCGAGGATCTTATGTTTTACGAACTCATCGTCATAACGCAAGCCATTCGGATTCAATACTTTAAAATCATCCAATACCACTGCATTATCCATACTACCGCCAAGGGCTAGGTTGTTGGCATGCATGTATTCAATGTCTTTCATAAATCCGAAAGTACGCGCGCGGCTGATTTGTTCAATGAAGTTTTGCGCCGTAATATCGAGACCGATACGCTGACGGCTTTCATTGATAGCTGGGTGGTCGAAGGCAATTTCAAAGTCGATATGGAAACCATCATAAGGCTCAATCTCGGCCCATTTGTCGCCCTCTTCAACGCGTACCTTTTCTTTCACGCGAATAAAGCGCTTAGCAACATTTTGCTCGGCTAACCCACCTTTTTGTAGTAGATAGATGAACGGCAACGCACTGCCGTCCATAATAGGTACTTCTGCACTATCTAACTCAACAATTAAGTTGTCGATACCTAACGCCGCAACCGCAGCGATAAGGTGTTCAGTAGTCGATAAACGAACGCCGTCTTTGTTTGTTAAACAGGTACACAATTGCGTATCACCCACCGCTTCCGGGGTTGTCTCGAAATCCACAACCGGATCAAGGTCCACGCGACGAAATACTATCCCAGTATTTGCGCTCGCAGGTCGGAGAGTTAAGGAAACCTTCTCACCTTTGTGAAGCCCAACACCCGTGGCTTTGACTACTTCTGCAATTGTACGCTGTTTAATCATAGGCTTTCGCTCACTCTTTAAACTAAAGTCAGACGGCGGATTCTACCACACATCGCTGCTGTTAACAAATCAGTTTATTTTCTGTACTAATCAGCCTGCTTACGCAAGAACGCTGGGATGTCGAAGTAATCGCCACCGTCTTCTTGTTTCTTGCTGCCAGCACTATTGCCGCTGCCTTTGTGGCTTTCTTGGCTCGGCGTTGCCGCCGGGCTAGCACTGCTATTATCGACTTTAGGCTGCTCTTCTACCGGCTTGGACTCTTCGCTAGCGCTTTGAGTTCCCTGCGAAGCAAAACTTGGCACAAACATAGACATGCTCTGGTTGTTGCTCGTGCTAGAGGTTACATCTGAGCCTGAAGCTCGCTTGAAACCATTGTCGACAACACCAAACTGTGGACGACGATCACCACCGAGACCCGTTGCAACAACGGTTACGCGCAGTTCATCGCTCATTTCCATATCAATTGCGGTACCAACGACCACGGTGGCATTTTCAGATGCCAAGGCTTTAACGTGATTACCAACGATTTCAAATTCTTCGATTGATAAATCCATACCGGCAGTAATATTGACCAAGATGCCTTTTGCACCCGTTAGATCCACGTCTTCAAGGAGCGGGCTTGAAATCGCCGCTTCGGCAGCTTCTTGTGCTCGGTCAGGACCTGATGCTGAGGCTGAGCCCATCATCGCCGTCCCCATGGCTGACATCACCGTACGTACGTCAGCAAAGTCGACGTTGATCAATCCAGCGCGGGTGATCAGCTCGGCAATACCTTGTACCGCACCATAAAGTACGTCATTCGCCTTAGCGAAAGCGTCCAATAAGGTTGTGCCTTTACCGAGCACTTTGAGCAGTTTGTTATTCGGAATAGTAATCAATGAATCAACAATTTCCGCCAATTCACCAATGCCATGTTCCGCTGCTGCTGCACGCTTCTTGCCTTCAAAATCAAACGGGCGAGTAACCACAGCTACAGTTAGAATACCGAGCTCTTTGGCTAAACGCGCCACCACTGGGGCTGCACCCGTGCCCGTACCGCCGCCCATACCGGCTGCGATAAATACCATATCAGCGCCTTCTAATGCGCTTTTAATGGTTTCTGCATCTTCTTCGGCGCTTTTCTTACCAATATCTGGATTGGCACCAGCACCTAAACCTGAGGTGATCTGCGTACCTAGCTGAACCGTAACGTCAGCTGATGATTTACGCAGTGCTTGCGCATCGGTGTTCGCGGTAATAAATTTTACCCCTTCGATGTGCTGTTGCACCATGTGTTCAACGGCGTTACCACCGCCGCCACCGACACCTATTACTTTGATAACAGCTTCTTCGCTGTGTTCTTCCATCATATCAAACATGTTAACTCTCCGACTTGAGCACTAAAACTCGCCTTGGAACCACTTCGTGATTCGGTTCCACCAGTTACCCTCGTCTGCTTTCGCTTTTGTTGCGTTGATCGACTGCATGGTCCGACCATATTGTAACAAACCTACAGCGGTTGCAAATGAGGGATCGTTTACATAGTCGGTCAATCCGCTTATCCCTATCGGACTGCCGATACGTACCGGCATCTGGAAAATGTCTTCAGCCACTTCCAGGGCACCGGCCATCTTCGAACTACCGCCGGTAATAACCAATCCTGCGGCAATTTGATCTTCTAAGCCTGAGCGCCGAATTTCTTCAAGCGCCAGTTCAAATAATTCTCTAAAACGCGGCTCTACCACCTCTGATAGGGTATGGCGCGACATAATGCGTGCTGGGCGACCGCCTACGCTAGGTACCTCGATTTGCTCTTCGTTGCTAGCCATTTGGCTGCTTGCGCAGGCGTGTTGCACTTTAATCGCTTCCGCATGCGAAATTGGTGTACGGAAAATTTTCGCGATATCACCAGTCACCTGGTTCCCGGCGACTGGGATCACTGCGGAGTGGCGTAGCGCGCCATTAATGTAGATAGTGATATCCATGGTGCCACCACCGATATCTAACACTGCAACACCCAGTTCTTTCTCATCATCAGTGAGTACTGAGTAGCATGATGCAAGGGCATTAAAGATAAGCTGATCGACTTGTAAGCCACAGCGTTCAACACATTTTTCAATGTTTTTGGCCATGTCATTTGAGCAAGTAATAATATGCGCCTTAGCTTCCATGCGCACACCGCTCATGCCCAACGGGTTTTTAATGCCTTCTTGCATATCAATGCTGTATTCCTGCGGCAATGCATGCAACATTTTGCGCTCAGCAGAAATAGGCACTGAACGTGCAATATGAATGACGTTATCGATGTCCTCGTCGGTGACCTCGGTGTTATTAATCGCAACAACACCGGTTTCATTCTGACATTGAATATGCTTACCAGAAATACCTAAATACACTGAGCTGATACGGCAATCAGCCATAAGCTCAGCTTCATCGATGGCACGACGAATAGACTCGGAAACAAGGTTGAGATCGTTCACCCCCCCTTTATCCATGCCATGCGAAACCTGGCGGCCGACGCCGACTATGCTGAGCTTATTGTCATCGGTGATCTCACCGACGGTGGCAACTACTTTTGCAGTGCCCACATCTAAACCGATCACAAGGTTACGTTCTACTGACTTGGTCATGCCTTACTCTTTTGTTCTTCTTCCGTTACATCCAGCGGCTTAAACTGCACCGCAAGGCCGGTATCATATCGTAAATCGACAACATCTACTCGCACATCTTGACGTTTTTTCAAGTGTGGATAGACATCAATAAATCGCTGCACCCGCTTGGCTTTCTCTTCACGCCCTAAGTTCAAGCGAATGCCATTATCCAACCATAATTGCCAGGCAAAGCGCTCCGAAAGCGCCAAGCTCGTTAGGTTAAGGCCATTAACAGCAAACAACTCTTTAAAGCGCACAAACGTTTGCCACGCCTCTCCTTCGCTGCCCTCTGGGCCAAACAGGCTAGGCAGTTGGGTATTCACCTTGTTGGTGGGGGCAGAAAAAACCTGCCCTTTCGTATTGAGCAGCATGTCATCATTCCAATAAGCAACGGGATGATGTTCAACCACATACACCTGCAAAGTGTCTGGCCATTGCTTGCGCACCGAGGCGCTGGCTACCCAAGGCAGTTCAGTCACTAATTGCTGAACATGCTTTACATCAAGCTCAAAAAAGCTATCCAGATCGGCTTGCTTAATGGCGGTAATAATATCTCGCTCTTCGGTGTAATGTGGCTCACCCAGTACCTGCAGTTGCTTAAGTCGCGCGTCTTTATCTTGGACCAACCAATCGGAGAAATTAAAGGTCAGTTTAATCACCACAAAGAGCACCAACAGAAAGAAACTCACACCAAAGAGTAGCGACCAGTTGGTACGCTCTTTTAAGTTAATAAGCTTCTCTCTCAGTTCACTCATTTACAGGGTCTGCTCCAAAATGCGTTGTACTAACTCAGGGAATTCAATACCTTGCGCTTTGGCGGCCATAGGTACTAAGGATTTCTCTGTCATCCCTGGCACGGTATTCACTTCTAGCAAATAAAACTCGCCGTCATCACCTTGCATCGCATCAACTCGTCCCCACCCTTTGGCACCAACAAGATTAAATGCATGAAGCGCCATCTCTTGTAACTGTGCTGTTTGCTCAGCACTGATATCAGCAGGGCAAAAGTATTCAGTGGTGCTGGATTGATATTTGGCTTGGTAGTCGTAAAAACCACTGGGAGTGCGCATTTCAATCACAGGTAAGGCCTTATCAGCTAAAATCGATACAGTAAATTCGCGGCCACTTAACCATTGCTCCACCAGCACTTGATCATCAAACTGAAAAGCGTCTTGCAATGCTTGCTTTAGCTGCTGTGCGGTATGGGCTTCAGCCATGCCAATACTGGACCCTTCATGAGACGGCTTAACCATCACGTGACCCAGTTGTGCCATTATCGCCTGGCTGTCGTAGGCACTGTTTTTATCGACCACAACATAAGGAGAGGTACGCAGTCCCGCTACCTGGAATAAGTGTTTACAGCGCACTTTATCCATAGCCAACGCAGAGCCCAATACTCCCGACCCGGTGTAAGGCAAGCCCATAAATTCCAGAGCGCCTTGTAAGGTGCCATCTTCCCCGCCGCGACCATGGAGGGCAATAAACACTCGCGCGAATTGGCCTTGCATGAGTTCGTGTAGAGGTTGATGTGCGGGGTCAAACTGGTGAGCGTCAACACCCGCTTGGACAAGCGCGTTGTGCACTGCATTACCCGATTTTAGCGATACTTCGCGCTCAGCCGACGAGCCCCCAAGTAGAACGGCTACCTTACCGAAATCTCGACTCATGACGACACCTGCTCAAGTTGGTTTATTTGTAGCTCAGTGGCCGCCAGCTTCTTCACTAGCTGACCAATATTGCCTGCTCCTTGAGTGATCACTAAGTCATCATCAGCCAAGGTAGTCGCCAGAACACGGGCCAACTCGTTGTGATCGGCCACATGCAATGGCTCTTTACCACGCTGGCGCAGACTGCGACACAAACTCTTAGAATCAGCACCCACAATAGGCTCTTCACCGGCAGCATAAACATCGAGCAAAATCAGCTGATCGACATCACTCAATACCTTAACAAAATCTTCGTACAAATCGCGGGTACGGCTATAACGGTGTGGTTGGTAAATCATCACCAAGCGTTTTTGCGACCAGCCGTCACGCGCTGCTTTAATAGTGGCTGCAACTTCACTCGGGTGGTGGCCATAATCGTCAATAAGCATGACTTTGCCACGCTCGTTAGTGAACTCACCATAATGCTGAAAACGACGACCGATGCCCTCAAACTTCTGCAGCGCACTGAGAATAGCGCTATCACTAATGCCTTCATCCTTTGCTACAGCAATCGCTGCGGTGGCGTTTAAGGCATTGTGTTTGCCGGGCATATTTAAGGTCACGTCGAGACGCTCACCCTGTTTTGACAGTACCGTGAACGAGCAGGTGCTGGCATTTTGGCTAAAGTCAGTGAGCCGATAGTCAGCATCACAGTGTTCGCCATAGGTTGTCACCTGACGAGAAAAGCGGGGAATCAGCTCTTTAGCGACTTCAGAATCAATACACACCACGGCAAGACCATAAAATGGCAAGTTGTGTATGAAATCCACATAGGTGTCTTTCATTTTCTCGAGGCTGCCATCATAGGTATCCATGTGATCTTCTTCAACATTGGTGATCACCGATACCATCGGCTGCAAATGTAAAAATGAAGCATCACTTTCATCGGCTTCGGCAATTAAATAACGACTGTCACCAACCTTCGCGTTACTGCCGGCGCTATTGAGTAAGCCGCCGATTATAAAGGTGGGATCGAGCTTGGCCTCAGCAAAAATACTGGCTACTAAGCTCGTAGTGGTAGTTTTTCCATGAGTACCAGCAATGGCAATACCATGGCGAAAACGCATCAACTCAGCGAGCATCTCAGCGCGACGCACAATAGGAATACGGGCACTTCGAGCAGCAATAATTTCAGGGTTTTGCTCGTCAATAGCACTGGAAACCACCACTACCGACGCATCTTTAACATTGTTTTGGTCGTGCCCAATAAACACTTCTGCGCCGACTTTAATCAGCCGCTCAGTCATTGCACTTTGGGCTATATCTGAGCCGGTAATACGATATCCTTCGTAAGCCAGCACTTCAGCGATGCCGCCCATACCAGCACCGCCGATGCCAATAAAGTGAATTGTCTCAACGCGGCGCATCGCTGGTCGTTGGCCGTTATCTTGTTGCTTGCCCAATTTCGGGGCTGTGCTCATTGCCTGTGTCATTAACTATACTGCTCACATTGTTTGGCAACCTGTGCGGTTGCATCGAGCTTGGCGAGCGCTTTCGCGCGCTTACCCATCTCGGTCATTAATTCTGGTTGCTGCAAAAATGGCATCAACAGCTGTTGCACAGAGCTGTGATTAAAGTCGCTCTGTTGCATACATAATGCTGCTTCACCTTGCACCAAATACTCTGCATTGGCGGTTTGATGGTCATCCACAGCATGTGGAAACGGCACAAATAGCGCCATCCGCCCAGCGGCTGCAACTTCACTGACTGTCAGCGCTCCAGCGCGACAAACAATGACATCAGCCCACGCCAGTGCTGCGTCCATATCATCAATAAATTCAGTTACTTTCGCTTCAAGTCCTAGCTCATCATATTGCTGCTGTACATGCGCTGAGCGCGCCTTACCGGTTTGGTGCCACACGGCGAGAGGATGACGCTGGGTCAGCTCAGCAAAAGCGCCAGGCAACACGTCATTCAACACTTTCGCTCCCAAAGAGCCACCTACAACTAACATGTTAACCGGTGAGCCAACCTGCTTAGGTTCAATATGCATCAATGATTGGCGCACCGGATTGCCCAGCACTTTAAAATCATCATTGGCTAAAGCCCCTGGGAAGGCCCCAAGCGTTTGCGTGGCAATTTTAGCGAGCAGTTTATTGCTCATGCCAGCGACCGCATTTTGCTCGTGGATAATTAAAGGGATGCCTAAACTTTTTGCCGCCAAACCAACGGGGCCAGTGACATAGCCGCCCATAGTCAGCACCACATTAGGACGACGCTGCTTGAGAATATGACGCGCTTTAAAAAACGCTTTCAGAATCATCAGTGGCGCTTTGAACAGTCGCATTAAGCCGTTCCCGCGTACGCCTTGAACATCGATAAAATCAATCTCAATGTCGTGTTTAGGGACTACTTCGGCTTCCATACGGTCGTCGGTTCCGACCCAAGATACCTGCCAATCGCGCGCTATTAAGTATTGGGCTACGGCAATGCCCGGAAAGATATGTCCACCAGTTCCACCTGCAGCCACTACCATACGTTTACTCATGCTGCCCCCTGAACTGCTGAAGTTGAGCCACTGACACTTCGGCGATTACCACGCGGTGTTGCTTGCTTAGTGGCCATTTTCGTTTCAAAATCCACTCGCAATAACACGCCCGCCGCAATGGCCATCACTAAAAAACTAGACCCCCCGTACGAGATAAAGGGTAAGGTAAGGCCTTTGGTTGGCAAAATTCCGGCGCTGGCACCGACGTTCACCATGCTTTGAAAAGCAAACCAAATACCAATTCCTAAAGCTAAATAACCCTCATATTCCTTATTCGCTTTGAGAGCGCGCTGGCCGATAAGCAGCGCTCGAAATACCAAGGTTCCCAGCAGTACGAGAATGGTTAATACACCTATAAAGCCTAACTCTTCCGCGACCACGGCGAATATAAAATCATTGTGAGCGTGTGGCATGTATTGCAGTTTTTGCACGCTGTTGCCGAGCCCTTGGCCTAGCCATCCACCTTGCCCATAGGCCATCAACGACTGAACCAGTTGATAACCTTTGCCAAAGGGATCTTCCCACGGCTCCAAGAAACCCACCACACGAGCCCAGCGGTATGGCTCAAAAACAATAAGAGCGATGACTAAACCTATGCCAGAGAGCATAAGCGCGAAAAACTGCCATAGTTTCGCGCCGGCAAGGAAAAGTAACCCGACCGTGGTGACAAACATCACCACCACGGTGCCTAAATCCGGCTGCAACAAAATCAATCCGGCGTAGACAATGAACACACTAATGGGTTTAACAAAGCCTTTTAAGTTCTCCTGTACTTCGTCGCGTTTACGCACGAGGTAGCCAGCTAAGTAGCTAAAAAAGAATAGCTTCGCGACTTCAGAAGCTTGGATATTAATCGGCCCCATGGGGATCCATCGCTTCGAGCCATTGATTTCATTGCCAACAATTAATACCAGTACTAATAAACCTAAACCTAATAGCAGCAAATAAGGATTGGCTACTTTCCACCATTGCATTTTTACGCTGATGGCGACAATAAATAGCACAAAGCCTAAGGCCACAAACACAGCTTGGCGGATCATGATATGGTAAGGGTTATCGTACAGGCGCTCCGCTTCCGGCATCGAGGCACTGGTCACCATTACAAAGCCTACGCCAATAAGACACAGCAACGCGTAGATAAGTGGCACATCATAAAGTTGCCCTGAAGGTTTTAGATGGAATAAGTCTTTGATCTTTTCCCAGCTCATGATGACCCCTCCAACACCTGCTGAATAAAGTCATTACCCCGGGCCATGTAATTGCTGTACATATCTAAACTGGCGCAAGCCGGTGCAAGCAGCACAATATCGCCAGCCTGCGCGCAGGCTTTTGCCTTTTGCACCGCTTCACTCATGCCATTAACGCGATGACTGCCTGGTTTAAGCGCGGCAATGGCGTCACCGTCTTTCCCGAAACAGATGAGTTCAGCGACTTGTTCGGCCAAGATTTCTTTCAGTGGCATCAGATCCGCGCCTTTGGCATCACCACCAGCAAGTAAAATCAATCGCCCGGGCTCAGCGGCTAACCCCTTAATTGCTGCCAATGTAGCTCCGACATTGGTGGCTTTTGAGTCGTTGAAATAGCGCACATCATTTAAGGTAGTAACGTACTGACAGCGGTGGTCTAAGCCTTTGAATTCTGAAAATGCACGTTCAAACACACCAATATCAAAGTGAAAATCATGACACAACGCCATCACTGCAAGCACATTGAGTTGATTATGGCTGCCCGGTAACACCGTTTTACTACAAGGCAATAAAGGCGAGTTACGGTATGCGAAATAGCGCTCGCCCTGATGTTGCATGATATGGTAGTCGGCATCATGCAACGCAAAACTCAGCTGTTGTGATGCATGCTCTGGGTAGGTATCTGCGTCACCACGATTGTACACAGCTAGCTGACAATCTTGATAAATACGCTGCTTGGCGCAGATGTAATCAGCCATGCCTGTGTAGCGGTCAAGATGATCTTCACACAGGTTTAAGATGCACGCTGACTTCGCGGCTAAGCTGGTTGTTGTCTCTAACTGAAAGCTCGACAGCTCTAACACATACGCATCCATATCTTGCGCGAGCAAATCAAGTACTGCGGTGCCAATGTTGCCACCTAAGCCCACCTGTAAGCCGCCGCACTCCAGTACTTTAGCTAACAGTGAAACCACCGTGGACTTACCATTTGAACCTGTCACTGCAAGCACAGGTTTGTTATTAAGACGAGCAAAGAGCTCGACATCGCCGATCACTTCAACACCTTCGGCAATTGCTTGGCGCACTTGTGGTGTGCTAAGTGCTATGCCTGGGGCGATAATAATGACATCAAACTGCGTCAGTTCGGCTTTATCAAAATCGCCAAAGCGACGTTCTAAGTGCGGCACGTGAGAGTCGAGCCACAATTGTGTTGGTACCTGTTGACGGGAATCAATAAGCACTGGGTGAAGATTATGAGCATGCAGAAAACGCACCGTGCCCAGACCAGATATACCCAGTCCAAGCACCGCGATACGTTTATTTTTAAGCGTGTCTAAATAGCTCATTACCTAATCTTCAATGTCGCCAAACCGGCCAAAACTAATACAATGGAAATTATCCAAAAGCGCACGATGACGCGCGGTTCTGGCCAACCTTTTAATTCATAATGATGATGAATGGGGGCCATACGGAAAATTCGCTCACCGCGCAGCTTGTAGGACCCCACCTGTAAGATCACTGACAACGCCTCCATCACAAAGACCCCGCCCATAATCACCAATACCAACTCTTGGCGTACCAACACGGCAATAATGCCCAGTGCTCCGCCTAACGCCAAGGAACCTACATCGCCCATAAAGACTTGAGCTGGATAGGTGTTGAACCATAAAAAGCCTAACCCAGCGCCGACAATGGCGGTGCACACCACCACCAGCTCACTGGTCAGCGGTAAATGAGGGATATGCAGGTAGCTGGAAAAGTTCGCATGACCGGTAACATAAGCGATGATTGCCAACGCTGAGGCGACCAAAATAGTCGGTACGATGGCTAACCCATCAAGGCCGTCGGTGAGGTTGACCGCATTAGATGTACCGACTAAAACGAAGTAGGTCATGACAATGTAGAACAACCCTAGCTGAGGCATCACTTCTTTGAAAAACGGCACTATCAGCGCCGTTTCCGCAGCTTGCTGAGAGCTGACATAGAGCGCAAACGCGACGACTAAGGCAATAACTGATTGCCAAAAATACTTCCACTTAGCTATTAATCCTTTAGGGTCTTTGCGAATCACTTTACGGTAATCATCAATAAACCCAACAATCCCCAACGAGCCAATTACAAACAACGTTGCCCACACGTATTTATTGCTTAAGTCGGCCCACAGCAAAGTGCTGGTAAAAATAGCGCCCAGAATGAGTAGTCCACCCATGGTGGGTGTGCCGGATTTACTTAGATGAGATTGTGGACCGTCATCACGCACGGTTTGACCGATTTGCATACGCTGGAGCGCCACGATCAATTTCGGCCCAAAGTACAACGACATCAACAACGCTGTTAAAATTCCTAAAATGGCTCGCAACGTCAAATATGAAAAGACATTAAATCCACTATAAAATTGGGTCAGGTATTCAGCCAGCCACACTAACATTACTTCTCTCCCTCGCTGGCTAACTGCTTGCCATGCGCCACTAAATCTTCCACTAAAAGCTCCATGCGTGAACTGCGCGATCCTTTCACGACTACCGTTGTTTTTTGTTGTGTCTGTCGTAAGTCTTTAAGCATTTGCTCAAGGAGTTGATCACGCCCAGAAAAGTGGCGTTCGGCTTGTTCATAGACATCACTGGCGTAACGGCTCAATACGCCCAGAGAATAAACGGCTTCAATACCGCGTTGTTTTGCATACTCACCCACTTGTTGATGATAATCACGGGCATCTTCACCGAGCTCATTCATATCACCCAAAGCCAGTACACGATGGCCTTGAACGTCAGCGAGTAGGTCAATCGCGGCTTGCACCGATTTGACGTTGGCATTGTAACTATCATCAATGACTGTGAGCTGACTTGATACCTCAATCAGATTAACGCGGCCATGGGCTTGATGCATGGTCTTAAGACCACTGGCAACCTCTTGTAAGGAGCAGCCGACACTGGTCGTTAATGCTGCAGCAATCAAGACATTGGTGACATTATGTTTACCGGGAATAGCAAGCTCAACAGCGACTTTCTCTTTGTTGTTACACAGCGTAAACGACGCCCGGGCCAATGCATCAAGATGAATATCTTCTGCCCATACATCCAGTTGCTGACTCATGGAAAACTGCTTCACTTTGCGTGAGCCCAAATCGTCTAGCCACTGCTGTTTAAATTCGCTATCAGCATTAATGACTGCTACACCATGCTCGCCGAGACCAGAAAAGATTTCGCCTTTCGCGGTGGCCACTCCTTGTAACGAGCCAAAGCCCTCAAGGTGTGCCTCAGCAACATTACATACTACAGCCACATCGGGTTTAGTTAATGATGTGGTGTAGGCAATTTCGCCGAGGTGATTCGCGCCCAACTCAATAACGGCGTACTGATGTTTTGGCGCTAGACGCATTAAGGTTAATGGCACACCAATATCGTTGTTAAAGTTGCCTTTTGTCGCCAGCACTTCCCCTTTTTGTGCCAATATTGCCGCACACATTTCTTTCACTGTGGTTTTACCCACGCTCCCTGTGATAGCGATAGTTTTAGGGGCTACTTGGGCTTTTACCGCAGCACCGATTTGCCCTAAAGCCAATCGTGTATCAGCCACAATCAGTTGCGGCAAGGAACTATCTACTGGGTGTTCAACAATGAGCGCAACGGCCCCTTGTTGCTCAGCCACATCAATAAACTGATGGCCGTCAAAATTCGGCCCTTTAAGTGCTAAAAACACTTCCCCTGCACATAAGCTACGCGTATCGGTATTAATATTTTCGACAGCACAATTCTCGCCCTGGTAGGCACACCCTAAGGTGTCGCTAAGCCAGTTTAAATCCATGGCAATCATTATTTACCTCCTTGTTGATGCAATAACTGCTGCACCACAGTGCGGTCGCAAAATGCGAGTGTCTGCTCGCCAATGATTTGATAGTCTTCATGGCCTTTGCCGGCGATGAGCACAATGTCCTCACTGCCCGCTTGTGTAATCGCCAAGGCGATTGCCTTTGCTCTGTCCACTTCATAATGAGCTTCAATATTGGCACTGAAACCGCTTTTAATATCATCGAGTATGGTGTGTGGGTCTTCGCTGCGTGGATTATCGCTGGTCACCACAACACGGTCAGCGTACTTTTGTGCCGCCTTGGCCATTAATGGCCGCTTACCTTTATCGCGGTCACCGCCACACCCGAACACACAGGTCACTTTACCAGGTGCGTGTTGACGCAAGGCTTGCAATGCGAGCTCTAAAGCATCGGGGGTATGGGCATAATCCACCACACAGGTGGGCTGTTGTGGTGCACTATACGCTTGCATACGCCCAGCGATAGGCGTCAAAGTTTTACAGCCGGTTAGTAACGCAGACAGCGGGTAACCTAGGCCAAGCAATGTTGCCAGTGCGGCGCACACATTATAAAGATTAAACTCACCAAACAGCGGCAGCTCTATTTGCCCTTCTCCCCAACTACTGCTGATCTGCGCGCGTAAACCGCTAGGTAAAAACTGAACATCGCTAAAATACACATAGCGACCGAGCTCAGGGGGTAAGGTTTTACGGCCGTATACAACCAAGTCATCAAATGGATATTTTTCTAGCCATCCCTGAGCAACCGCATCGTCTTGGTTAAGCACCACCATTTTCGCATTACAATCACGCATGAGGATCAGCTTGGCATCAGCATAACTCTGCATATCGCCGTGGTAATCTAAGTGATCGCGAGACAAGTTGGTAAATACAGCGGCGCGAAAATGGCTATTAGCAACACGGCCTTGAATAAGGCCATGCGAAGAGACTTCCATTGCCACTAACTGTTTTTGTTGTTGTTTTAACTTGGCAAAAATCTGTTGCAGCTCAACACTGCTCGGCGTAGTGTTGCTCAGCGCATTCATCTGCTGGGCATCGCCCCAACCCAACGTGCCGATTATGGCACTGCTGCGCTCACAGTACTGCGCTAAAGTAGCAATAAATGAGGTGGTAGACGATTTTCCATTGGTGCCAGTTACGCCAACCAGATCAAAGGCATTACTTGGCTCGCCGTAAAATTGCGCCGCCAACTGCGAAAGACGCAGGCTAAGCTCATCCACGACAATAATGCGCTCATCATCACTGTTAAGTTGACAGCGGCTGTCGGCAATAACCGCATTCGCTCCTGCGGCAATGGCTTGTTTAGCAAATTGTCCGCCATCCAGTTGATGGCCTTTAATAGCGACAAAGACATCGCCGCGATTGACGCGGCGGCTATCGAGCTGTAACTCATTGACCAACTCAATGTCGGTATCTATGCCCCAAGGTGCGAGTACTTCGCGAAGATTACGCATCTCCACCTCCTTCTTCTGCAAGGTTAGCGACGGGCTCTAAATCAGGTGCTACATTCAAAATACGCAGCGCATTAGACATGATCTCAGCAAATACAGGGCCGGCTGTAGCACCGCCATAATAAACATCGCCGCCGGGTTCATTAACCATCACCACAACCGCTAATCGCGGATCACTGACCGGGCCAAGGCCGGCAAAATACCCCACGTATTCATCGCCATAGCCACCCGCAACCGCTTTTTTAGAAGTTCCTGTTTTAGCCGCTACACGATAACCATCCACTTTCACTTTCGAGGCCGTGCCGCCTTTTTCAAAGACGCTTTCCATCATCTCAACTACCGCATTCACGTCTTTTTCTTTAAAGACGCGTTCACCTTGCAAAGGTTGTGGTTGTTTTAAAATCGTCAGTGGTCGAGAAATACCGCCCGAACCCAAGGTGGCATAAAAGCGCGCGAGCTGCGCGGTACTAACGGAAATCGCATAACCAAAAGATAAGGTCGCGATTTCGAAATCTGACCAACGGCGATTAGGGTAGAATAAGCCGCGGCTTTCACCCACCATGCCAGTGCCGGTATCACTGCCAAAACCAACACGCTCAAATAAACCGACAAAATAGTCTTTAGGGAGATCTTGGGTGATCTTCGCCACCCCCATATTGCTTGATACTTTGAGTATTTCTCGCAGTGACATCTCACCCCGGTTATGGGTATCTTGCACTAGACTGCCACCCACACGCATCCACCCTGGGTAAGTGTCTATGGTGTCGTTCGCCTGGATATTTCCATAATCTAAACCAGCTAACACTGACAAAGGTTTAATGGTTGAACCCGGCTCAAATAAATCGGTAATAGCGCGGTTGCGGCGCTTATGTGGCGCTGCATCTTCTAAATTATTGGGGTTGAACGAGGGGCTGTTAACCATGGCTAAAATTTCGCCGGTTTTTACATCCACCACCATGGCCGAACCTGATGTTGCTTTGTAGGTGAGCACGGCCGATTTCAGCGCCTTATATGCGATAACTTGAATACGTTGGTCGATGGATAGCTCGATATTTTCTGGCTCCACGCGCTGACGTTCGTCAAGCACCGCCACTTCGCGGCCACGCGCATCCTTACGAATAGTGCGTCGTCCTTCAGTGCCCGTGAGTGCTTCATCATAGAGTTTCTCAATGCCCTCGATGCCATGACCATCAATATTGGTAAATCCCAATACATGAGCGGTGATCTCTCCCGCTGGATAATAACGTTTAGACTCGTCTAGCAGATGCACGCCTGGCAGGTTGAGTTCATCAATATAATTGGCAACCGCAGGGGTTACTTGGCGCTTTAAATAAACGAAACGGCGGTCTTTATCACCGGTAAGGCGCTTATCGACATGGGCACGTCCTAAACGCAATACATCAGCCAGTTCACGCCAGCGCATATCTTGTTTATAGAAGGCTTGTTTTAAATCTTTTAAGTGGGCGGGTCTGTCCAAGACATCTTGCGGGTCTTGGCCCTGCTTTTTGGTATGGCTCACTACCTTCTTGCGCAAGTACTTATCAATCGCCTTAGGGTCGGCGTAAACACTCACAACAGGTACGCTGACCGCCAACTCTTTGCCTTGACGGTCAAAAATCATACCGCGTTGTACTTGAAGCTTCTCTACTCGCACGGTGCGTTTGGCGTTCTCGCTACGCGCTTTATCCGGCTCTATCACTTGCAAATAAGCGGCACGTGCAACTAAGGTGACAAACACCATAAGCACAGCACCGCAGACCAGCATAAACCGCCAGGTGATAAGGTTGTTACCATTGTTTTTACGCTTTGCAGCTCTCATGGGACTATTACCACTTCCTCGTCTTCACTGGTGGGGCGCTTCATATCCAACTGCTCTTTCGCTATTTGCTCGATGCGGGCATGTTGAGAATAAAACTCTTCCTCAACTAATAAGTAACGCCAGTTCAAATCTAATTCGTCCCGCTCTTGTAATAAGCGGTCTTGAGCGATCAATTTTGCTCGCGACAAATGAGTGACTTGTACTATAGCCAAGGCACTGATAAGAATAAGAAAAAGCAGCCCCAATGTGATCTTATTGTCAAATAGTCCCCGCAAGATCTCTAACAAGAGATTTGGATGGCGATTTAGTTGTTGTTGGCTCATCCCAATCTCTCAGCTACACGAAGGACGGAGCTGCGCGCACGGCTGTTGCGAGCGATTTCTTCCTCGCTCGGCTTAATGGCTTTGCCTACTGCCTTAAGCGTTAACTGTTGTTTTAATTGCTCATCGGTTAACGGCAGACCTCTAGGCATTGCCTCTCCCTTGCTCTGCTTTTTAATAAACTGTTTTACAATGCGATCCTCTAAGGAGTGGAAAGAAATCACCACTAATCGCCCACCCGGTTTCAATACTTTCAGAGCTGCTTGTAATGCCGTCTGAATTTCCTCTAATTCACTATTGATATAAATGCGAATAGCTTGGAATGTGCGCGTTGCTGGGTGCTTATGTTTGTCTTTAACAGGCACCGCTTCATCAATCAGCTTGGCTAATTGCGCGGTTGAATTAATGTCAGTGTGGGCGCGAGTCTCGATTATTTTGGTTGCAATACGCCGAGCAAACTTTTCCTCACCGTACTTTTTAAACACGAAGACCATGTCCTCTAACTCTGCTTCTGCCAGCCACTGCGCAGCACTTCGCCCTTGAGAGGGGTCCATACGCATATCTAAGGGTCCGTCTTTCATGAAGCTAAAGCCACGTCCAGCATCATCTAGCTGAGGTGAGGACACGCCAATATCGAGCAAAATACCATCGACCTTGCCGATAAGTCCCTGTGCTTCGGCGACTTCATCAAGACGAGAGAAACGACTATGGGCAATATTAAAACGTGGGTCGTCAGCAAAGCGTTGTGCCGCAGCGATAGCGCTCGGGTCTTGATCGATGGCTTGCAAGCGCCCCTGCTCACCAAGACGAGCGAGTATTTCGCCAGAGTGCCCACCACGGCCAAAAGTCCCGTCGATATAAATACCATCAGGTTTAATGGCCAGAGCCTCTATTGTCTCCGTCATTAACACGGATATATGTTGAAAGTCTTCGCTCATGCGTGTGTTCGCGCCTTTTAGAGTTAGAATGAAAAATCAGCGAGATCTTCATCCTGTTCAAATTCTTGTCCTAGTTCGATAGCAATGTCGTCTTGCATTTGCTGCTGCCAACGCGCCTCATCCCAAATTTCAAACTTATTCAGTTGCCCCACGAGTACGATTTTCTTACCTAGTTGCGCATAGTCGCGTAGATGAGGAGCTAATAGCACACGGCCATTTTTATCAACTTGGTAATCCATCGCGTTCCCTAGTAGCAAGCGCTGCATACGTTTCGCTCTGGGCTTAATGTTCGACAAACTCGCTAAGCGTTGTTCGATGACTTGCCATTCACTCAGGGGATACAGCAATAAACAGGGATCACTTAAATTGATAGTGCAGATAATTTCGCCGCCATTATCCGCAAGCAGCTGATTCCGATACTTTGTTGGTATCGCAAATCGGCCCTTGTCATCAAGGCTGAGTGTGCTGGCGCCGCGAAACATAAATAAAATGCCGTCCAAGTGTTGCTGTTTTGGTTTTCGGTAATAGTGCAGATCCACATTGATCCACTAAAACCCACATTTTCCCACTGAACTACAGTCTAGGGCTTGACAAGCCTTTTTGTCAAGCAATGAAAAATCCAACAACCTCTTGCAAAGCTAGATAATATGCGGGTTTTAAGGAAGTCTATGAATTCGGTGGGAAAATGTGGATCATACTTTTACCTAGGGAATAAATGTTCATTTTTTATTCATTCCACGTGATACCGTGATCTTCACTGTGTAAATTTTACTGCCTGAGTGCGTAAGTATTTAGTCTTACCCTCTCAATTTTATCTGCGTATGTTTTTAAGCTACTGATTTTGTTGACTTCTAATACTTGGAATGAGAGTTGCGTTAAAAACTGTGAACTGTCAGATAAAGGAGATACACCATGGCAAATGCTAATACTAAGACTGCTGAACAAACGCAAAGCAATTCAGCTCACACACCCACAGCTCCAACTACTGAAAGCGCCTCTAAAGCCGCCCACGCTGCGGTAGACCAAGTGGCTCAGAAAGCGGCCACGGCAGAAGACTATGTGCGCAAACATGCTAGTGAGTCTGCCGAGACTCTACACGAGAAGCGCGAAGCGTTAGAAGCGAGTTTGAAAAGCTCTGTGAGTCGCAGTCGCCGCTTTGCGCAAGAAAATCCATTGCTGTGTGCGGGACTGGCATTCGCGGCAGGCATGGCCGTTACCGCTCTTATTCGCCGTAAATAATCATGGCTGAAGAGCATCATGACTCGGCTGCTGAGAACGAGCAGCATGATGAGCAATCTGCGTCTTTGACGCGGGTTGCTCAATTATTTCAAGATTACGCGCAGCGCTGGGGTGAACAAATACAGTGCATCTTTGAGCTCGCTGCCACTGAAGCAAAAATCAGTGCCAAAGCGCTGTTATTAACTTTGGGTTTGATTGTCGCCATTGCTATGACCGCATTGGTAATTTGGTTAACTGTTGTTGGCGCCGCCGCCACGGTGCTGTACTGGTTAACACAATCGATGGCTCTGAGTATCTGTGGCTCATTAGCGGCGCAATTACTTCTGCTGTGGTGGCTAATCCGGCAAATGAAGCTTGCCTTGGCGCAAGTGAGCTTTGAACGCACCATTGCAGTAAGCAAGAAACCTTCATCTTCACAGGAGCAAACCGATGCTGACCCGTCTGATCCTGAAAAAACAGACTGAATATGCTGATTTACTGGCCGAGCAAGGGCAGATTCGTAAGCAGCTTATCGCTTTGGACAAACAGCAGCTACATTATCAAGGTGGTAAGTTGATGAGCCACCCCAAAGGTGTGGCTACGGCATTTTCTGCTGGCAGTCTTACAGAGCTGCTAACTAGCCGCCCTTCTTTAAAATGGCTGCGACTGGCTCAGCTTTTAATTTAGCCCATAAAGCGACGGTTGTGCGGACGACTAAAATCTAAATCAGGCCCTTTAGGCACTACTTGAGTCGGATTAATCATGGTGTGACTAAAGTAATAATGACGTTTAATGTGCGCCATATTGAGTGTTTCAGCCACGCCCTTAACTTGGTATAAGTCACGCAAATAATTCGCTAAATTATCATAGCTCTCTATGGTGCGCTTATTACACTTAAAGTGGCCAAAGTAAACGGCATCGAATCGTATCAAGGTCGTGAATAACCGCCAATCTGCTTCAGTGAGCTCGCTGCCCACCAGGTAACGCTGACCTGCCAGTCTTCTTTCTACTTTTTCCAGAGCGCTAAATAGCGTATCAAAAGCTTGTTCGTAGGCTTGCTGTGTAGTGGCAAACCCCGTTCGATAGACGCCGTTATTGATACCGTGGTAAACCAGCTCGTTAATCGCGTCGATATCCTTGCGTAAGTGCTCAGGATAAAAGTCCAGTGTGTTGCCAGTCAGATGGTTGAAGGCCTCATTAAACATCCGGATAATTTCCGCTGATTCATTACTCACGATACAGTTTTGTTGCTTATCCCACAGCACAGGAACAGTGACACGGCCACTGTATGTAGGATTATTGCGCGTGTACAACTGATGCATATAGTGGTAACCGAATAATGAATCACCCGAGCTGCCCTTAGCTTGATCGAAAGTCCATCCTTGCGACAGCATATCTGGGCTTACTACCGACACATCAATATAGTCTTCAAGGCCTTTTAAGGTGCGGAAAATAAGCGTTCGATGCGCCCATGGACAGGCTAAACTTACGTATAAATGATAACGCCCTTTCTGCGCTTTAAACCCTTCCCGGCCACTTGGTCCAGCACTGCCATCAGCGGTGACCCAGTTACGTAACTGCGCACTTTCTCGCTGAAATTCACCTTTGCTACTATCAGTGTCGTACCACTTGTCTTGCCACTTTCCATTCACGAGTAAACCCATAAAGGTAGCCTCCTATTGTGATAATTGTCCGAATTGCCCGTTTTGATAATCGCGGATAGCATCCTGTAACTGGGCTTGTGTATTCATAACGAATGGACCCATGTGTGCGATCGGTTGGTGCAACGGTTCGCCCCGCAGCAGTAGTAAACCACTAGGTTGATCCGTGGTCGCAATGATGGCACTGTCGCCATCAAGCACCAGCAACTGTCCCGCCTGATACCTTTGTCCTGCAGCAGTAATTGAACCGGTGTGTATATAGGCTAGCACCCGCTCACAGCCCATCGCCGGCATCTTTAGTTGCGCTTCAGAATCGATGTTGATATCAGCAATCGCGCCGTTGCAAGCTAGGTTGCTCAGAGGTGACTGCACTTGTTCAGCGTTAAGAGTCCAAGCACCTGCCAAGGCTTTTAAATACACTCCTTGGCTACTTATTTGCGGCAAGCCACTTTGCGCCGAGTCCTGATATTGTGGCGCATTCATTTTGTCTTTGGCATCCATATTGAGCCAAATCTGAAAACCGTGCAGGCCTTCACTATCAGCCAGGGGCATTTCACTATGGATGACTCCTTTACCTGTACTCATCCATTGCACATCACCGGCGCGAACAGCTTTACGGTTGCCAAGATGGTCGCGATGTTCAAAACCACCTTTAATAAGATAAGTAAACGTTTCAATGCCGCGATGGGGATGCGCGGGAAACCCTGCCATGTAATCGTCACTATGGTCTGATTTAAGCTCGTCAAGCATTAAAAAGGGATCTAGATAACGACCGTCGAAACCTGGTACGCGGCGGATCTTAACGCCCGCCCCATCTTCAGCAGGCTGGGCATTGAGTACTTTAATAACATTCATGGTGCACCTTTAGACTTACGCTGATAACTCGCGTTATGAAACGACATAGGTTCAGTGTAGTGTGCGTTTATGATTAGAGTAACCGGAAATATTAGCGTGCTGGATGCTAATTTTTAGCATACTGATTGAAAGACCACGCTCAATTGTTGCAACAGTGATTGACCAATCATCGCTAGCTTACGACGAGGTTTGAATTAATTCTTACCCCCGTCAGTTTTACTCACTACACTGATAGTACAGTAATCAGGGTTGTCGCTAGCATGGGTGTGAGGGGGATATGCATGGCTGAAATTACCTTTTACGGTGCTGCACAAGAAGTGACCGGCTCATGTCACTTGGTTTCGTCTCCAGCGCTGGGGGCGGTACTGCTAGACTGTGGCCTGCATCAAGGAATGAAGGCAAAAACGGAGGCGGTACGTGAGCAATTTCCTTTTAACCCTTACTCCCTGGATGCAGTTATTTTATCTCATGCCCACTTAGATCATTGTGGACGTTTGCCATTATTGGTTCATGATGGTTTTAATGGTGATATCTATTGCACTGAGGCAACGGCACAGTTGCTGCCAATTATGTTGTTTGATGCGCTTAGCCTGTATGAAAACGATTTAATGCGCGAGAATCGTAAGCTCAAACGAAAAGGTCAGTGTGAATTGACGCCACAATACACGAAAACCGATGTCCTGCATGTGCTCGCTCTATTAAAACCCACTGCCTATCAACAGCAGAGAAAATTAGCCGACAACGCCTCTGTGTGTTTCTACGACGCAGGCCACATACTCGGCTCAGCGATTGTAGAATTGAAATTTGATGAGCATAGCCGTCAAAAGACCTTAGTTTTTTCTGGAGATCTAGGCAATAAAGATACCTTGTTGATGAAGGATCCCACATGCTTGACGCGGGCCGACTTAGTGCTCATGGAAGGGACCTATGGCGACCGTGAACACCGCTCTCAAGGCGATACCTTAGCTCAGTTTAAAGATATTTTGCACCGCGCATACACTAAAGGCGGTAATGTCATGATCCCAGCCTTTGCCGTAGGACGAGCACAAGAACTATTACTTTATTTGGGTAAGTTACAGCTCGCCGGGGAGCTTGACGATTGGCACATATTTTTAGACAGTCCGATGGCCATAGAGGTCACCCAGGTTTATGACCAATGGCTGCCAACCTTGGATTGTGAGGGCGTGAAAGCGCTATGTACCGGCGAACAAACCTTACTCAAGCGCTTTCTCAGCACGCTGCACCTTATGGTGTCACCAGAAGAGTCGATGTCAATCAACAAGATCACTAATGGCGCACTGATCATCGCTGGCAGCGGTATGTGCACGGGTGGGCGCATCACTCACCACTTTAAGCACCGTATCTGGGACAGTCGCAACACCCTTATTTTTGTCGGCTATCAGGCTCAAGGCACCTTGGGGCGTAGGCTGGTTGAAGGGGCGCAACATATCAGGATGTTCGGTGAACAATTCGCCGTCAAAGCCAATGTTGAAACCTTAGGTGGGTTTTCCGCGCATGCAGGGCAGCAGGAATTGAGTGATTGGATTGGGCATTTTCAGCAGCCATTGCAACTCGCATTAGTGCATGGTGAGCCCGATGCCTTAGCCACACTTAAAGAAAAATTGCGTTGCGATCATGGGATAGAGGCTGAGATACCTGTGTATGGGCAAACCATCAAGTTCTGATGCAATCGGCAGCTTCAGGTAAAGTACTATCAGTTAGTTGTTAATAAAGAAACCCTGCGCGCCGCAAGGTGTACCTCTGTTCGCCAACATGGCTGAAAGAGTTAACTATTACTAAGGAAAGGTTCCAAAAACCGCTTGATGATTCAAGCGGGCATGGAATTGTTTGAGTCAGCCTATAAGCCGGGTTCTGTTCTCTCCCAAGGGAGATCGATAATCATTCGTCTAGGCCATAAATTGCTCTATGGCTCAAGCAACCTACCCGGTTCCGATGTGGGCCACATCATAAGGAACCCTATTTGGTCTTGCTCCGGGTGGAGTTTACCTTGCAACCAACTGTTACCAGTGGCCCGGTGCGCTCTTACCGCACCCTTTCACCCTTACCGGTCCCGAAGGACTTAGGCGGTTTTCTCTCTGCTGCACTTGTCGTAGGCTCACGCCCCCCAGCCGTTAGCTGGCACCCTGCCCTGTGGAGCCCGGACTTTCCTCCCCCTGATCATTTTCGTCACAGGCAGCGATTATCCGGCTGACTCAGGGGCGCCATTATACGCATGCCAAGTGATTTGCCCAGCACTTTATTGCTTTTGCGCTATCACGGCCTTATACAGTGCATTTTTCTTTTGTCCGAGATAGTCAGCAGCCACGCCGCAAGCTTGCTTCAGTGGCATGTGCTCTTCCAGCAAGGCAATCAAACGCAGTGCCTCTTCACTTACGGCACTGGCCTTATTCGATTTCCCTGGCAGCATCAACACGATTTCACCCTTTTGTCGCGCAGGGTCCTGCTGTAAAAACTGCTGTAACTCAGTGACCGTACCACTGAAAAAGGTCTCGAAGCTTTTCGTTAACTCTTTAGCAAGCACGACTTGAGCTTGCTCTCCTAGCGCGACACTTAAATCCTCTAAGCTCGCCATAATACGGTGCGTACTTTCGTAAATAATGCTGGTCATGCCTGAGTTATAAGCGTCACTGAAAAAGCTTTGTCTGGCCTTGGATTTTGCTGGTGCAAAACCAATAAATTGGAATTGGTCTGTGGGTAATCCGGAGCAACTCAGCGCCGCAATAGCTGCACATGGGCCGGGAATTGGCGTTACTTGAGCCCCTTGTTCACGGCATAAACTCACTAAGGCATAACCAGGATCGCTTATCAGAGGTGTTCCGGCGTCGCTCACCAGCGCTACGTTTTGTCCTTGCTGTAGCCAAGTGAGTACCTGCTGTGCCTTTTGTTTTTCGTTATGATCATGCAAGGCAAAGGTACGCTTACTGAGTCCCAGGTGCGACAGCAGCTTGGCAGTGTGGCGCGTGTCTTCAGCAGCGATTAAGTCGACGTCACTTAGGGTTTTGATAGCACGCTGGCTGATGTCATCCAAGTTACCAATGGGTGTGGCAACAATAAATAAGGTACCTTGGTCTTGGGGGTCGGTTGAAATATCCGCATTGGACATTGAGCTCTCCTGCATCAGTCAGTAAGATAAGCGAATCACACTAAGGCCAATTGGAATACAAAGACTGTGCGACTCAAATCGATTGCTTTTATGCTGTTATTGTCAGGCTTATCGGCCTGCAGCACAACACAAAAGCCACAAGAAAGTGAAAATCTTACAACTAACGTGAGTGAGCCTGAGCCGATTCAGACACTCAGTGCACAGCAGTTATACCAACAAGCTCAAAATAGCGAAGGCGCCACTCGCGTACAGTTACTTAACCGCACTCAAAACCAGGCTATTAATGAGCAAAACTGGTCGCTATTATTGCAAGCCAGCGATACCCTGTTACGCAGTCACCCTGAGCAACAAATTCAAGCGGTGTTATTAAAGTCTTACGCGCAAGCGCAAATGGGCGAACCACAACGTGCTTTGCAAACCTCACGCTCAGTGCAATCGCAATTACAAACGCCAGAGCACTTCTACTGGCATCAGTTAGTGCAAGGCACCGCCTACATGCGAATGCAAATGCCACAACAAAGCGCACCATTTTTATTGCGTGCTTCAGAAACCGCAAACCGCTATCAAATAGAAGCGTCACAGTTAAACCCTATTTTGTGGCGGTCTTTACAATCTTTGAGCCCACAACAGCTAACAAAGTATGACTCCGGCTCAGCTATCGCTAAAGGCTGGGTGCAACTTGCTAAAATAAAACAACTTTATTTGGGTTCTCCGGTTGAATTACACCAAGCTTCTAATAACTGGCAACGCCGCTATCCAGGACACCCCGCGAGCTTTGCCCTAGACGAAAAAGTGGCTGAGCTGATGAAAGTTGAGCCCTATAACGCTACTAAATTAGCCGTTATTTTACCTTTAAGTGGCGCTAATAAGGGCTTGGGTGAAGCCGTGAAGTCAGGAGTATTAGCGGCCCTGGATAACTATCAATTCGAAGACATTTATTTCATTGATGCAAATTTAGAAAATCAGCAACTAACGCAGCAGCTCAATGACAAGCAAATCGATTTCGCCGTGGGGCCATTACTGAAAAGCAACATTAACCGCTTTGAACAGCACAACCTGCTAGAGGGAATACCCAGCATATACCTGAACCGCAGCGACATCGAACGCCAGTCTTTACAGCATTATTATTTTGCTCTAGCCCCGGAGCACGAATTAGATCAGGCCTTAGCACACTTTATGGCTAAAGGCTTTGAAAAGCCGCTGATCTTGGCCCCAAATGAGCGCTCAGGACAAAGATTGAGTGAGCACTTTAGCAGTCAGTGGCAACGTTATAATGAGCAACCACCACTTGTGGGGTTATTCGATGACAATAAAGAAATGGAAAAAGTCATCACTGAGTTACTTGAAGTCGACGATAGCGAAGCACGCATAGACGCCATCGAGGGCATTTTTAAGCGCAACGTAAAGAGTGAAACCCGTTCTCGTCGCGACATAGATGTGGTTTATCTACTCGCTAATGCCACGCAAACTCGGCTATTAAAACCCTATCTTGATGTTAACGTGAGCACCTTCGTTGAGCGCATTCCCCTGTATGCAAGCTCCAAAAGCCACAGCACGCGTATTGATAGCACCGATAAACGTGATTTAAATGGCTTATACTTCACTGAGTTACCGTGGATGCTACCGACAAAGGGGTTAGCTAATCTGAATACTCGGCAGCTCAGAGAACGCTTTGATAGCCTCTGGCCTGACGTTGCCGACATTGAGCAGCGTCTATTTGCCATGGGCTATGATGCGATTTCACTGATCCCGCAATTGCGACAGCTCAGTATGCTGCCAGGAAAAAGTCAAACCGGTCTTACTGGAGAGCTAAGTGTAATAAGTAACGGCGAAATTGTTCGCCATTTAGCGTGGGCACGCTATCAGTCAAGAAGCATTAACAAAGTGAGTCTTGAGCACCTCGATCCCACACCGCTTTTCATGAAGAAGCAATTTGAGGAATCGAGTAATGTCATGGCTCCCGAAAGCGTGGCGCAATAGCCGAGAAAAAGGCCAGCACTTTGAGTTGCTGGCACAGAAATACCTAACTCAGCAAGGGCTGACGCCGGTGGCGCGCAATTACCATTGTCGCTATGGCGAACTGGACCTGATAATGAAAGAAGGTCAGGTGTGGGTATTTGTTGAGGTAAAGTTTCGTCGCCACAGTAGTTATGGCGGGGCTCTGCATGCGCTTAGCCACACCAAGCAACAGCGACTACAAAGAACCATTGCACACTATGTGCAACAAAAGGGCTTAGCAGGCTGCGTATTGCGTGCTGATTTTGTCGCAATACAAGGTGAGAAAGAGCCAGAGTTTCACTGGATAAAGAACGTATTATAAATGCAGGAACAAGTTAAAGCACTTTTTACCGAAAGCATTCAGGCGCAAATTGCCGCAGGGGAAGTTTTACCTAGCGTGCTTGAAACCGCTTCGTTGAGTATTGCACAGACATTGATTAACGGCCGCAAATTATTATGTTGTGGCGCTGCAAGTTGCCATATGCTCAGCGACCATTTTGCCGCTCTGTTGGTGAACCATTTTGAGACCGAGCGCCCGTGTTTACCTGCGGTATCACTGTCATCACACGCACTGAATTTAAGCCCGGCTGGCTCATCACAACCCAGCCGCGATATCTTTGCTAGGCAGATTAAAGCGCTCGGCGAGCAAGGGGATTTATTACTTGCCATTGCTATTAATGGCAATGAAAAGAATGTCGTCAGCGCCGTAGAAGCCGCTTTGACTAAAGACATGACCGTTATCGTGTTAGTCGGCGATGATGGCGGCGAGCTGGCGGGACTGCTCAGTGCAAGTGACGTCGAGATTCGCGTACCAGCTAAGCGTCCAAGCCGTATTTTGGAATCTCATGTAGTCAACATACACTGTTTGACAGAACTTGTTGATATGACCTTATTCCCACAGGAAGAAAGCTAATGAATAAGAACCTTATAGCTATTTTAGTTGGTACTGTGCTTTTGCAAGGCTGCGCCGCAGCCGTAGTCGCCGGCACCGCTGGCGCAGTCACAGCAGCTAACGATCGCCGCACTATAGGCAGTCAGATAGATGACAATAATATTGAAATAAAAACCACCATGGCGATTAAAGAGGCGTTAGGCGAAAATGCCAACGCCAACGTGTCTGTCGTCAGCTATAACGGTATTGTATTACTGCTAGGGCAAGTGCCGAGTGAACAGTATAAAACCACTGTACAACGCGCAGCAGAGCGCATCGATGGCACGCGAAAGCTTCATAACCAATTACGTATTGGCTCCCCTACCAGCATCACCACACAAAGCCACGATACCTGGCTAACATCAAAGATAAAAACCCAGTTGTTGGCAGCTGAGGATGTCAGTGGTAACAATATTAAAGTCGTCACGGAAAATGGTGAGGTCTTTTTAATGGGGCTGGTAGCAGACGTGGAAGCAAACAAAGCGGTCAATATCGCCCGCAATATTTCAGGCGTGGAGCGCGTGGTTAAGGTATTCGAATACATGTAAAAACGAGAGCGCCCATTATCGGGTTACTTAACTCGCATTTTCGTTATCAGCGCACACAAAAAAGCCACTTCAAACGAAGTGGCTTTTTGCTATCTAACTCGTGCTTAAATCGAGTCTTCTACCATGATCTTCGGAGTAACAAAGATAAGTAGCTCCTTTTTCTCATTACGCTCACTGGTTGAGCGGAATAAGTAACCTAGGTAAGGAATGTCACCCAACAACGGTACTTTACTGGCAGAGTTAATAATTTGCTGCTGGTAAATACCACCAAGCACCACTGTTTGACCATTTTCTACTAATACCTGCGTCTCAATACGTTGTGTATCGATTGCTGTCGCAGGGCCAGTAGGCGTGTCTACGGTGTCGCCTCGGGTATCCTGGGTAATCGCAAGATCGAGAATCACTTTGTTATCTGGGGTGATATGAGGCGTCACTTCTAAGCTCAACACCGCTTTTTTGAAGGTTACGGTAGTGGCACCACTTGAGGCGGCCTGAACATAAGGAATTTCCGTACCTTGTTCAATTCGTGCCTTTTTCTGGTTAGCCGTTGTGATTCGCGGGCTAGCAATGATTTCACCTTTGTTCTCTTGCTCTAGCGCTGTAAGCTCGAGGTCGATCAAGGTACCATCTGCTAACTTCGCTACATGCATACCAATGCTTCCCGCAGGGTTAGCGATAGGCAAGTTAACATTTAAACGGTCGCCAATACTTGGGCGCTGACCGTTAGCAATAGCATTGGCACCATCAAGATTACCAGAAATACCGTCACTGTCTTGCTGGTCACTGAAACCCCAACGGATACCTAAGTCTTCTTGAACATTGTCACGAACGGTGACCATGCGCGACTCAATCACAACCTGCTTAACTGGCACATCGAGGTTTTCTATCATACGACGCACGTTTTCAATACTTTTCGCCGTATCTTTGATAAGCAGAGTGTTGGTACGTTCATCAACAGACACACTACCACGCTGAGAAATAATGCTGTTTACATCGGTTTTCAGTAGGTCTGCAAAGGTCTGCGCCTTGGCATAGTTAAGCTGAATATACTCACTGTAAAGCGGCTCTAAGTCTTCAACTTGCTGTTTGGCCTTAAGCTCTTTTGCTTCTCGCGCAGCGAGCTCTTCGGTCGGTGCAACCATTAAAATGGAACCATCCATACGCTTATCTAAGCCTTTAACTCGCAGCACAATGTCTAACGCTTGGTCCCAAGGTACACCATCTAAACGAAGAGTAATGTTACCTGCTACTGAGTCACTAACAACGAGGTTAAAGCCGTTATAGTCAGCGATGATTTGCAATACTGCTCGAATTGAGATGTCTTGGAAGTTCAAAGACATTGGGCGGCCTTGGTATTCTTTACCATTACCCAAGAAGCTACGCTTCGACTCATCTTTTTCAACAGTGATAGTAAAGATGTTGTCTAGCTGCTGATAGTTGTAATCAAAGGCATCTGTGGTATCGATAACGATACGACTGTTGGAACCATCTTTGAAGGTTTCAATCATGCTCACAACAGTACCAAAGTCCATAACATCGAGTTGATACAACAGATCATCGATAATGTCCGTATTATGGAATTCAACAACAATCTTACCCGCTTGCTCTCTTACGTCGATAGCCGCCATATTCTCTTGCAAGAATACCAGCACCCGAGCTTCGCCTTTTTCGCCACGACGAAAATCTAACGCTTGGATACGGTTGATGTAGCTTGTGCCTTCATCTTCTTCTGCAATTGTTTGTGCAGCATCTTGCGTAGGGTTGTCAGAAACGTGCAAGTAGAACAGGTTTTTATCGATACGGGTTTGATAAATCTTTAAGTGATCAAGATACACCGTCACTTTAAAGCCGTCGTTTACGAACTCACTGGTGACTTTTTCAACACCCGCTTTATTGATTAAGACCTCTTCAAGGCTCTGTTCATAATCGGCTTCGTCAAAAAACAGTTCAATTCGCGCTGGCTCACTGAATACCTGAATCTGCGGTTCGATGTAGATCTCTTCGTCAAAAACGAACTCGATCTCAGTTTCACCTTCCAGCAAAGGGTTATAGCGAACGTCGTACAACAGCGGCACTGCGGTCGCAAAACTCGACATAAATAGGGTCGCAAAAGCGAGTACCAAAGAGTAAATACGATTCATATTGAATCCGTGTTTTTGCATTGTGCTTTTACCTTGATTTTTATGAACTGGAATCATCGCCTGCCTCCAACATCTCTAGCTTGGTCAGGCGTTCTTTCCAACATCCTGCTCCATCAGGGATTAACTCTAATAATTCTATATAGTTACTGCGTACTTGTGTCACTTTACCGTGATACAAGCCAACATAGTTGCCCCGTGATACACGGTGCAATGTTGCATCCGACGCTTTCACTAACGCCCACGTTTGCTCACCTGAGCCTAAAGTTCCCTTCATTGATAAGTTATCCAACGGATAACGCTCCAGCGGTTCCTTTTTACGCTGTGGATCGGGGTGCAAACAGTTTTGCACTTGTATCAATTTATCTTGAATAACTTCCGGGCGGGGTGCCACAAATGGGCTACGCAAGCTCGAAGCATCATAAGCAAAGTGTTCAAACTGCGCGACTTCGGGGATAGGCTCAACATTAGGTTGAGTGCTGGCTTTTACCCGGTTAATAAATTCGCGCTGTTCGGTTGTATCATCAAAACAACCACTCAATAACACCGCCACGGTGGTAATTGTGAGGAGTTTTTTCATTATTCTGCCCCCTCATAGCGATAAGTTTTAGCAACCACACTGAATACCAGCTGGTCATCACCCGTCGCTTCAATTTCAAAGTCGTGCAAGCTGATAATACGAGGTAGTTGAGCCACTTTGCCAACAAACTCGCCAAACTCGTGATAACTTCCCTCTACTTCGATTTTGATCGGAAGCTCGGTGTAGAACTCTTTCTTAATCTCGGGAAGCCAACCGATTTTTACGAAGGTCAAGCCACTTGTTGTCCCTACATAAGAAAGGTCATCAAGTAACCCTGGGGTTTCGTTCGACGTTGGTAGCTTCTTCAACAACTGCGAGAACTTTTCTTCCATTTCCTGCATTTGTTGCTTGTAGATTTCTAATCTACTTGCCACGGCGTACTTGGTACGGTAAGTGCTGCGTAACTCAGACTCTTTTTTCTGAGCTTGCTCGTAAGAGGTTATTTCGTCAGCAACCAATAGTTTATAGCTGAAAAACAACACCAATGCTGCAGCAATCACACAAACAATTGCTTTTACGGCTACCGGCCAATCCCCGATATTATCAAGTTCCAGCTCATTCCAATCGATATCGTTGAGGGATTTAAGATCTATACTCATTCTTGTGCCTCGCCAATTTCATCGAAAGACTTCACATTGAATTGCATATTGAAATCGCTAAGTAATCGTGACTGCTCTTCACCGGCTACAATGCCTTGCAATGAGGCATTTTCAAGCAGGTATGAACTCTCTACCTGACGGATCATAGTCGATAAACGGTTGTTTGACTCACTTTTACCCGTTACTTGAATCGCATCGCCGCGACGCTCTAAGGTTGTGAAGTAAACACCTGAAGGTACAATTTTCGCTACTTCATCCATTATTTGGGTACCGAGATTTCGGTTACTTTGCAGCTCTTCAATTAGACGCATGCGCTGTTGCAAGCTTTCTTTCTTCTTATCTAGCTCACGAATTTCTGCGATGCGCCTATCTAAGATCTGAATTTCCCGGCTCAGGAAGTTGTTACGAACGTTCTGCCCATCTTTGAGTGCGCTGTAAAATGAACTTAAAGCAAACATTGACGCAAAAGCGGCAACTAAGACAACAACTAAAATAGTTACAAAACGTTGTTGTGCTTCTTTACGCGCGGCCTCACGCCAGGGCAATAAATTTATATGTGGCATGCTGAGAAACTCCTCAATGCAAGACCCGCAGCAACAGCGAACTGTGCCTTATGCTTTTGCATTAGCTCTTGATCCACTTTGGAACCAATCTCCATGCTCGCAAATGGGTCAACGACAACAGTGTGGATCCCTAACTCGTCGATTAATAGTCTATCTAACCCTTCGATCATTGCCGTTCCACCAGAGAGAACAATGTAATCCACTTGGTCTTTCCCGCTGGTCGTAAGGAACATTTGCACGGCTCGACGCACTTGCTGTAGCAATGAGGTCTGGAACGGCGCAAGTACCTCAAACGTGTAGTTTGGCGGCAAATCGCTGGTGCACTTGGCGCGCTCAGCTTCGTCAAAGTTTTTATTGTAGTAGGAGACAATAGTGTTAGTGTACTGCTCGCCACCGAAGACTTGGTCCCGGGTGTAGATGGTTTCACCCTTTTGCACCACACTCACTAGCGTCATCACCGCGCCGATATCCACAAGCGCCACAACTTTGTCTTTCGCATCTTCTGGCAGTGCAGCATAGCTCACATCCAAGCTACGTGATAACGCGTACGTTTCAACATCAACCACCTTAGTATCAAAGCCACCGGCCTCAACGGCGCCGGAACGAGCTTCAACACTTTCGGTGCGCGCAGCAGAGAGTAAAACATTAACCTTGGATGGATCAGCTTCATTTATTTCCAACTTTTCAAAGTCGATACTGACTTCATCAAGTGGATAAGGAATTAAGCTGTCAGCCTCAATTTCGATTTGTGACTCTAGTTCAGAGTCACTCAGAGACACATCCATGTAGATCATCTTAGTGATCACTGTTTGACCGGAAACTGCAACAATGGCATGGCTAACAGACTTTGGAATGCGCCGTCTAAGTTTTGCAATAACTCGTCCAATCGCCTCAATGTCTTGAATGTTACGCTCGGCCATAGCCCCTTTAGGCATGGGCTCTATAGCAACAGCATCAAGGCGATAACCCTGCTCATGCTGTGTTAATAACACCGCTTTTACAGAGTGCGAGCCAATATCTATACCGACCATAGCAGGCACAGACTTTTTAAGAAGTCGATTTAACATAAGAGCAACGTGAAACCTTTTTTTATAATTATAATAGACTTATAAATTATCGATGAAAAAATTTTATTCACTATTCAATCAAGATATACTACCAATCTCTTCGCTCAATTGGGAGTCTAAACAGGGAAATATCCGTGAAAATATTCAAAAAATTTTTACAAATCCTTTGCATATGTGTCCTCTTGGGCTGCATCGTACTAGCTGGGCTGTACCTTTACGTCAGATCTGACATCCCCAGTGTGGCGGTGCTAAAGGACGTAAAATTGCAGACTCCAATGCAAGTATTTACCCGAGATGGAAAACTTATCAACCAGTTTGGTGAAAAACGGCGAATTCCCGTAAAAATCAGCGAAGTACCTCAGCCTATGCTGAATGCATTCCTGGCCACTGAAGATAATCGTTTCTACGATCATTACGGTATCGACCCTATCGGTATTGTCCGTAGTGCAATCGTTCTTATCTCGACGGGTGAAAAGCGCCAAGGCGCAAGTACTATCACCATGCAGCTGGCACGAAACTTCTTTCTTACTCGGGAAAAAGCATACATCCGAAAAGTGAAAGAAATATTTATCGCATTGCATATTGAGCAATTATTGACCAAAGATGAAATCTTTGAGCTTTATCTTAATAAGATTGAGCTTGGTAATCGCGCCTTTGGCATCGGTGCTGCAGCACAAGTGTACTATGGAAAGCCTCTACAAGAACTTGATTTAGCGCAAATGGCTATGATTGCGGGCCTACCCAAGGCGCCTTCTGCACTTAACCCTATCCGCAACCCTGAGCGTGCTAAAAATCGCCGCAACGTCGTGTTAGGCCGGATGTTAGATGAGGGCTATATCACTCAGGCTGAGTTTGATGAGGCAACTAATAAACCAATTACCGCACGTTTCCACGGCGCCGAGATAGAGCTTTATGCGCCTTATATTTCTGAGATGGTGCGCGCCGAGTTGGTTGCTCAATATGGCGAGGAGCAAGCCTATAATTCAGGTATGCGAGTTTACACCTCGGTAGAGTCAAAAGTGCAGCAAGCAGCTCAGCAAGCATTGCGTGATAATCTATATGCGTATGATATGCGCCATGGTTATCGCGGCCCCGAAGCCGTGCTATGGGATAGCGAAACCGAAGCTCCTCTTGACGAACCACAGTTAATCGCCCACTTGCAAGGCCTTAACCCACTCGCTGACTTACATGGTGCAGTGGTGATGAGTGTGGACGAGCAATCCGTTGAAGTACTTAATGAATTAGGTGAACGGTTCACCATAGAGTGGGACGGGTTAAAATGGGCGCGCAAATTTATTACTCAGTCTCGTCAAAGTTACGCTCCGAAGAGCGCGGCCGATATTCTCTCTGCAGGTGCTCAGATTTGGTATCGTTTCGACAATGACGGCCGCCCGCTGTTAGCGCAAGTTCCCGAAGCATCCAGTGCACTGGTCTCTATTGACCCTAAAGACGGCCGTATTAAGGCGATTGTCGGTGGCTACAGCTTTGAACAAAGCCAATACAATCGAGCGGTTCAGGCAAAGCGCCAAGTTGGCTCTAACATCAAGCCCTTCATTTACTCTGCGGCGTTAGAGCACGGTTACTCCTTAGCAACCATTATTAACGATGCGCCGATAAATCACTGGGATAAAAGCCAAGGTGTTGCTTGGCGACCCAAGAATAGCCCAGCTAAATATGTCGGCCCGATCCGTGTTAGACGTGCCTTAGCGCAGTCAAAAAACGTGGTTTCAGTAAGGTTGCTGCGCGGCGTCGGTGTAGACCCTGCCGCTGAACACTTACTCAAGTTTGGCTTTCATGATGAAGATATTCCGCGCAATGAAACCCTGGCGCTGGGAAGTGCTTCATTAACACCTTTAGAATTAGCTCGCGGTATGAGTGCTTTCGCCAATGGTGGGCATTTAGTTGAGCCTTACTTTATTACCGAAATACAAAGCGCCGAAGGCGAAGTGCTAATGCAAGCTCGACCCTATAAGGCCTGCTCTGAAGAGCAAAAGCGCAGCAATGAAATGTTTGCAGAGTTGGCAATGCTCGAGCCCAGCAGCACCAGTGAGAGTAATCCCGACAACACTGACAGCACAGAGACTACTGATACCCAGTTACCGCAATGCGCACCACAGGTTATTTCTAAACAGAATGCCTTCTTAATTGCCGATGCGATGACCAGTGCAATTTGGGGCGGTGGCAGCTGGAAGCATGGCACCGGCTGGAATGGCACAGGCTGGCGCGCAACACGGTTAAAGCGCCGTGATTTATCAGGTAAAACCGGCACCACCAACAACTCGGTCGATACCTGGTTTAGTGGCTTTAACGCCAATGTTATGACCACAGTGTGGGTTGGCTTTGATAACCCAGGTAACCCGCTAGGACGCAGCAGTTACAACAACAACTTAGGGAAAGGACAAACCTTTGGTGCCGAATCTGGTGCGAAAACAGCGCAACCGGCTTGGATTGATTACATGCGTGTGGCCCTTGAAGATGAGCCTGCGGCCCCTATTGAGCCACCCGAAGGACTGGAATCAGTACGAATTGATTTAAAATCAGGATTATTAAGTCATCAAAACGACCACACCAGCCGCTTTGAATACTTTATAAAGGGGACTGCCCCCACTAAGTATGTGGAAAAAGCGCCGCCGGTGATCTTCGAAACGCAAGGGCAGGATGAGCCTGAGCTGCCCACTGAAGACGAACTCTTCTAAATAAAAAAGCCAAGCAGTGATGCTTGGCTTTTTTATTACCCTGTTACCGCATTAACTAAGACTCTCAATAAGCCAGTAGAGATCTGAGTGGACACCTGCAGCGGTGACCTCTTTCCCTGCACCTGGGCCTTGAATAACCAAGGCATTCTGCGCATACCAGCGACTGTTGACGACAAAGATATTGTCGCCCGGACTTAACCCCGCTAAGGGGTTGGATTGTGCCACTGCAACAAGACCCACTTGGGCTTTTACCTTGCCATCAACAATGCGTAAGTCAGCGTTGTACCTCAGTACCTTTTGCTCGGCTTGCGCCTGCTGTGCGTGGGTGCTAACAAAGTCATCAAGTAAGGCAATATTATCGAGAAAATCCTGCCAGCTCCCTTTTGCTAAAGACTCTGGCATCAGTGGGCTTAACTCAATATCGTCAATGTCCAACTGCAAACCCAACTCGCGTGCAAGGATCAACAGCTTACGTTGTACATCTCGACCGGATAAATCTTCACGCGGATCGGGCTCGGTAAAGCCCAGCTTTTGCGCCGCAAAAAGCAGTTCAGAAAAAGCTTGGCTGCCATCATAGTGACTGCATAACCATGATAACGTCCCAGAAAACACACCTTGAATACGGGTGATCTCATCGCCACTACGCTGCAAATCAGCTAGTGCAAAGTTAATGGGTAGCCCAGCGCCAACACTGGTGTTATAACGCCATTTGAGATTGCGCTCTGCCAGCTCGTTACGTAACGACTGATACCAACTATGTGGCGCTGTTCCGGCATACTTGTTGGCACTGATCAAATGACAGTTAGCTCGCACAAAGTCAGGGTAAAGGCCACTGAATGACTCACTGGCGGTTATATCAATGACCACCTTGTGTTCGTAATCAAGCTCATTGAGGCGTTCGCACAACTGCTCGCTTTGATAGGGAACCGCTTGTTCTAACCATTGACCTTGCCAATTCTGCGGGTCTAACCCACAGGGGTCAAATAACATGCTGCGACTTCGAAGTAGACCAACCAGTTTTACCTCAAAATGCTGCTCTAAACGCGCTAGCTGCTGCGTAAACTGTTGTAAAAACACACTGCCCACATTGCCAAGGCCGGCGACAATCACGGCAATTTGCTGGTGTGCACCAATTAAGGTGCGATGTACCTTCCCTAAACTATCAGCATCAATGATTTGATCAGTCAATACCAAGGCGTAGTCCTGATCGCAGTGGCTAAAGCGGATAGTCAAGTTAAGCTGCTCTAAGCATGCCAGCATTTCTTGGTAGCCTTGCTGAGTATACTGGTTTGGGCTAACTAAGGCGCACCCATTGAGGTTTGACTCAACGAGTTGTCCACGCTCTCCCAGCTCGCGGGAGATCAGAGTGCTGTGGGCGCTAGGTACAATCAAAAAGTCTACACCCTGCTGCTGAAAATAGCCTATGGTGTGCTGTATAAGCTGGCTTAACGTTGCCAGTTCATCCACTTTAAGGCTCGACACACGATATAGGTCAACGCCCTCGATGGTGGTCACAAAACGTTTATGCTTACAGTAACCTTCGCGGACAATCTCGGTGCCACTGGCATCGCTGTCATAGGAGCTGCGCACCGATAGCTTAATCGCGCTACCTTGCAAAGGCGACAGCGTTTTCGCATGCAATACCGGATTACCTAACTGGGCAAGGCGGTTGGCTTGGCTACGACAGATTTTTTGATATTTTAAGGCATCGGCTACTTTGCGTGGGTCGGTGCTGAAAACCCCCTGCGTGTCGGTCCAGATACAAACTTGTTTGGCGTTGACATAACGGGCCAATAAAGTGGCGCTGTAGTCACTGCCATTGCGTCCCAAGGTGACAGTTTGCTGGTTGCTATCGGCGGCAATAAACCCCGTTACAACGTTGATTTTATCCCTGACAATATGGCGCTCACAGAGCTTTTCATTGTCCAAATGCAGAAGTTGCCCTTGGTGCACACACAGTAGCTGCCGCGCATCAAGATCTTGCGCAGCACAGCCTAACTGCTGCAAATAGGTTGCGAGCAAGCGTGCCGACCACAGTTCACCATGGGCTAATAAGGATGCCTCATCTAAGGTATTGGTCTGCAATTGCTCGGCTATGCGCTGAAGCTCACTATTAAGCTGTGATTGCAGAGCGTGTGCTTGGTGCGCTGCCAATAGCTCATCAATAAGCTCATGCTGATGGGTGCGTAGCAACTGCAAGACATCATGATAACCATGGCTATCGTGCTGTTGATAGGCCTGCCACAACTTCACTAGCGTATCCGTGGTTTTGCCCGCCGCAGAGACCACCACCACGTCACCGAGTTGGCTGTTGCCGATAACAATATTGGCGACCGCATGGTAACGCGCCGCGTTGCTGAGACTCGAACCACCAAACTTATGTACAACCTGAGTCATAGTATCCTCTTATTTGCTTGCTAGGGCGTTAAAAGCGGCATCTAAGTCATCGATAAGATCCTGCTTATCTTCAATACCAACAGAAATCCGGATGAGCGTGTCGCCGACCCCAGCTTCAAGTCGCGCGGCCTTGTCCATGCCCGCATGAGTCATGGTCGCCGGGTGACAAATAAGGCTTTCCACCCCGCCCAACGATTCCGCTAAGGTAAACTGCGTTACTGAGGTGAGGAATTTGGCACTGTCTTGCAACTGACCTTTAATATCAAAGCTCACCATGCCGCCAAAACCCTGTTGCTGCGCTTTTGCCAAGTCGTGTTGTGGGTGCGAACTCAACCCTGGGTAGTAAACTGACTGCACACAAGGATGCTGTTCAAGGTATTGGGCAATCGCCAAGGCGTTCTCTTCATGCTGCTTCAGGCGCACTTTCAAGGTACGCAAACCACGCAGGGTGAGATAGCTATCGAAAGCGGCGCCGGTAATGCCAATATTATTAGCCCACCATGCCAGCTCTTCACCTAACTCTTTGGTTTTGGTGATCACCGCACCACCGACCACATCGGAATGACCATTGATATATTTAGTGGTCGAATGCACCACCACATCACAACCCAATAAAAGCGGGTTTTGTAAGGCGGGAGATAAAAACGTGTTATCGGCTGCAACCAGCGCACCAATGCTCTGCGCGGCATCGCACACTGCGCGGATATCCGTGAGTCGCAAAATGGGGTTACTGGGTGTTTCAATCCACAGCAGTTTGGGTTTGGCGGCCACTAAGCGTTGGTAACAGTTTGATTGAGTGAAATCGATAACCTCAACCTTGAGCAACCCCCGCTTCGCCAAAGAAGTAAATAAACGATAACTGCCGCCATAACAATCATGGGGGATCACTAGGGTGTCGTTGGGCGTCAGTAGCTGCGTCACTAGGTGTACTGCGGCCATACCTGTCGCGGTAATAATTCCGTGCTCACCTCCCTCTAGTTGCGCTAAGGTCTGCGCCAAAATATCCCGATTGGGATTACCGCTACGACCATAGTCATATTCGCGTTTGCTATCAAAATCAGCAAAGGAATAGGTGGTCGATAAATGAATGGGTGGCACCACCGCACCATGGTGCTTATCGGCATCAATACCATGGCGCACGGCGATGGTGTCTTTTTTTAGTTGTGACATATTTGCCCCCAATCAAGAAAATAGATGTTTAGACGTCCAAAAGGTTAAATTAACATAATTTAGAAGTCAAAACATTTATACGTCTAAATAGCTAATTTATGAATATTTGACTATCCTTACCAACGCGATAAAATTTCGCCCTTATTGATGCCTAAGTGACCAAAAATAAGACGCAAATTATGGCCAAGTGGAATGGTGAATACATTCACCCTTATGCGGAGCATGGAAAAAAAGCCCAACAGGTAAAGAAAATTACCGTTTCCATCCCGCTCAATGTTTTAAAAGTATTAACCGATGAACGTACTCGCCGCCAGGTGAATAATCTTCGTCATGCCACCAACAGTGAGTTGCTGTGTGAAGCATTTCTACATGCCTTTACTGGTCAGCCGCTGCCAAATGACGAAGATCTCCGAAAAGATAACCCGGAGAAGGTACCTGAAGAGGTGAGAAAAATTATGGAAGAAATGGGTGTGGAAGTGCCTGTTATCGGAGAGGACTAGCAAAGACAAGCCAGTTTAACTAAACCCTGAGCATTAGGCCTCATTGCAGGAGCTAGCTTAGTATTGTTCATAGATGTCGCAAGTCGGCCTGTATGAGAAGCGGTTAGTGAAGCAATTGCTCTTTGCAAGCCATAAAAAACCCAAGCACTGAGCTTGGGTTTTCTTTTTTCTAGCGCTGAGTAGTAAAGTGATTACTCAGCCATATAATTCGCTGGCATATCAATTTGCGCAACACCTGATTCCACAGCCGCTTGCGCCACGGCTTTCGCTACGCGTGGTAATAATCGTGGATCCATAGGCTTGGGAATAATGTATTGCGCGCCAAACTCTAATTCGCTCACTCCAGATGCCGTTAACACTGACTCAGGTACTGGCTCCTTGGCGATGCTACGAATAGCCTCTACAGCGGCAATTTTCATCTCATCATTGATAGCGGTGGCACGCACGTCCAGTGCACCACGGAAAATAAATGGGAAACACAGTACGTTATTCACCTGGTTCGGGTAGTCAGAGCGCCCAGTGGCCATAATTAAGTCTTTGCGCGCACTGTGTGCCACATCCGGCTTAATTTCTGGGTCTGGGTTAGAACAGGCAAAAATGACTGGCTTGTCGGCCATCAACTTAAGGTCTTCAGCTGAGAGCAAATCTGGGCCAGAAACACCAACGAACACATCGGCATCGGCAATAACGTCTTGCAAGGTGCGCTTATCGGTGTTGTTAGCAAATAATTGCTTGTATTCATTTAAGTCATCACGACGCGTGTGGATCACCCCTTTACGGTCAAGCATGTAAATATGCTCGCGCTGAGCGCCACACTTAATAAGCAGCTCCATACACGCAACTGCCGCTGCGCCAGCCCCCAAACACACAATCAGAGCATCACGAATATCTTTACCTTGAATTTCTAAGGCGTTTAGCATGCCTGCGGCAGTGACAATAGCAGTGCCGTGTTGATCATCATGAAATACTGGCACATTACAGCGTTCAATGAGCGCTTGCTCGATTTCGAAGCACTCTGGGGCTTTAATATCTTCGAGGTTAATACCGCCAAAGGTATCGGCAATATTTTCTACAGTGTTAATAAAGTCTTCCGTGGTGCGATGCTTCACCTCGATATCGATGGAATCAAGATTAGCAAAACGCTTAAACAGTAGTGCCTTGCCTTCCATGACCGGCTTAGACGCTAACGGCCCTAAGTTACCCAATCCTAAAATGGCGCTGCCATTAGAGATCACAGCAACCATGTTGCCTTTGGCCGTGTATTTATAAGCATTATTAGCATCGGCAGCGATTTCACGTACCGGCTCTGCGACACCTGGGCTGTAGGCTAAAGCGAGATCGTTAACGGTCTCGGCGCTTTTGGTGAGTTCAATGCTAATTTTTCCTGGAACGGGGTTAGCGTGGTAATCGAGGGCTTTTTCACGAAAGTCAGACATGAACGAGTATCCTGCTAGAAATGTATGTGAGAGTTCAGCTAGTTAAGGCAAACCATACCGCTTTTCTAAATATATTCAAGCAATATCAGGTCTATCCTGTTGTACGAAATTAAAGGGTTTTAAGCCCAAATTCATGCACATTATCTAAAGCTTTATGTGTAAATTTTGATATTCCATGCACTATAGGGACTTATGCATGCATAAAAAACCACCTAAAGCCATGCATAATGCTATATCCGAATAACTTAATATAACTAAAAAGAATACCGATCGGATAACGAATCTTATTGTTCGCTAATAACAAAGTAAGTGAATTTTAGTGAACTTTAGCGTCATTATTGTGCTTTTTTGTCACTTTAAATGAGCTAGAGCTTAAGGTGAAATGGCTAGTATGAATAACGGGGATGGATAAAAATCATAGACACAAAAAAAGCACCCGAAGGTGCTTTTCTCGACAAGCAAAGATTACTTCTTGCTGCTAAGCGCACCGAAGCGCTTATTGAAGCGATCTACACGACCACCTGTATCAAGGATCTTTTGCTTACCAGTGTAGAATGGGTGACACTCTGAACATACGTCTAGGTGAATGTCTTTACACAGGGTAGAGCTTGTCTGGAATTTGTTGCCACAAGAGCACGTTGCGTTGATTGCTTCGTACTTAGGGTGGATACCTTCTTTCATGGGGGTTACCTCTAAATAGGCCGTATCGCTCTCCAAACCCGAAGTTTGGCACCATACGCGTTAGTTTCAATGTGCCAAAGCATGGATATAACCCGCTCAGCACCCTTAAGGCCGCGTATTTTATTTGACTCCTGATTAATGTTCAAGCTTTAATTGCGGCTATTCACTGCGCCATGAATTTAGTACATTAGCGCTATATTCTAGTTCTTGGGGCCTGATTTTTGTTGCCATCATCTCGCGATTCCAACAGCCACAGTAGCAACGCGACCCCGTGCTACGTTGAAGTAGCACTTAAGGTGCCCTTACACCGTAGCTTCGACTATTTATTGCCCATCGAGTTGTGCTCTCGCGCCGTGACTGTAGGGGTAAGGGTCAGTGTTCCTTTTGGTTCGCGTGTCCTGACCGGTATGGTGTTAAAGGTAAAAGCCAGCACAGAGATGCCGGAAGATAAAGTCAAAGCCGTTAAAGCCGTGCTCGATAGCACTGCCATTATTGATGACAGTCACCTACAGTTATTGCAATTTACTGCTCGCTATTATCATTATCCATTAGGTGAAACCGTCTTTACCGCTTTGCCAAAAGCGCTGCGTGAAGGCGCGGATATTGATAAAACCAGCATTAATTACCTGCAACTCACCAAGCAAGGGCAACAACAACCGACACTGCGGGCGAAAAAGCAACAAGCCTTGCTTAAGCAGCTAGCTGAATCAGGGAAATCGCCCACCACGGAAATTAAAGCTCTGGGCTACTCCAAAGCCACCATTGATGCCCTCATCAATAAAAAACTAATAACTCAAGCAGTTGAGTTTGATAGTCAATGGCGCGAGCAGCCATTACAAGTGGCCAACAAACCAAGGTTAAACAGCGAACAAGCTGTCGCCTGCACGACCATTAATCAATCTCCTGGGTTTTCCGCTTTTTTACTTGAGGGAGTCACTGGCAGCGGCAAAACCGAGGTGTATCTGCAGTGCTTAGAGGAGGTTTTGCAACAAGGCAAACAAGCCTTAGTCTTGGTCCCCGAAATAGGCCTAACACCACAGACGGTAAATCGCTTTCGCCGCCGCTTCCCCAATACGCCAATTATGCTCTGGCACTCAGCGTTGACAGATAATGAGCGTTTGCAAACCTGGCGGTTTTGCCAAAAAGGTAGCTGTGCCATAGTGATTGGCACACGTTCAGCGATTTTTATGCCGTTTTTACGCATAGGCATGATTATTGTCGATGAGGAGCATGACGCCTCATTCAAACAGCAAGACACCCTACGCTATCACGCCCGAGATCTGGCTGCTTATCGTGCGCAACAGCAAAACATTCCCTTAGTTCTAGGCAGCGCGACCCCTGCCCTGGAAACACTCAACCGTGCATTGTCCGATAAGTACCAATTGCTCAGTCTCACCCAACGGGCACAAACCAGCAGTGACAATCAATTTGAACTCATAGACATTAAAGGTCAGCACCTTGAGGCTGGACTCAGCCATAGCGCCCTTGCCTATATCAAGCGTGAGCTGGCGAGACAAAAGCAAGTGATGGTATTTTTGAACCGTCGCGGCTTTTCCCCTTCGCTCATTTGCCATGAGTGCGGATGGCTCAGCGATTGCTCGCGTTGTAGCACCAGCGCGACCTACCACAAGGCCATGCGTCGTTTGGTGTGCCATCATTGTGGCGAGCAAAGTGCACCACCCATGCAATGCCCGGATTGTGGTAGCACACAAATAAACCCAGTGGGACTGGGCACCGAGCAATTGCAAGAAGCACTAAGCGAGCAATTTCCCGACACACCCATCAGCCGTATCGACCGAGATTCAACACGACGTAAAGGCAGTTTGGAGGAAGAACTGGCTGCCATCAATCGCGGCGGCGCACGCTTATTGGTGGGCACACAAATGCTAGCCAAAGGCCACCACTTTGCCGATGTCAGCCTAGTCATTATTCTTGATGTCGACGCCGGGTTATACTCATGTGATTTCCGTGCCACCGAACACTTAGCACAACTAGTGACTCAAGTAGCAGGACGCGCAGGGCGCAGTGGCGAACCAGGCACCGTGTTGCTGCAAACTCACTTCCCAGAGCACCCACTATTGCAAGATTTAGTCAATAATGGTTACCAACACTTTGCCCGTTATGCTTTGCAAGAGCGCCATGAAACAGAAATGCCACCGTTTTCGCACTTAGCCCTGCTAAGGGCGGAAGCGCATGATTTATCGCTACTGTTGCGCTTTTTATCGGATTTAGTTCCCGCAGCCCCCGTGCCTAAGATACAATTGCTGGGTCCGATTCCCGCACCGCTCGAGCGAGTCGCTGGCAAATACCGTTATCAATTGCATATTCAAGGGCAAGATAGAGGCGCGCTACACGGCTTTTTGGCGCAACTAATGAACTACCTCGGTAGTAATAAGCTGGCGCAAAAAGTACGCTGGAATTTGGACGTTGATCCCATAGACATGATGTAAAGAGAACACAAAAACAATTATGGCCCAGCACGACTATATAAATCGCAAACGACCTCAGCGTGGTAAGAACAAAAAAGCCCAAGCAAAAAAGCCTCTGCCGCTTGTGCTTATTGCTTTGGCCATTTTGTTACTCGCCGGCTTCGCTTACGGCCTCTGGTATATAAAAACCCATGCTGATCCTGAGGCTGTTGAGCAAGTTAAGCAGAAACCAAGCGCCTCCAAGCCAGAAATTAAAAAGCCGCAAACGCCCGAATTTATCAACGAAATAAAGCAAGCCGAGATAGAGGTTGAGGTCAAAGAAATTGAGCAAAAAGGCCCTTATCAAATGCAATGCGGGTCATTTAGAACCTATGCGCAGGCGGAAACGCTCAAGGCCAAAATAGCCTTTGTCGGGCTAGTATCAGAAATCAGGCGCACTGAAGGCAGCAATGGCGTCTGGTTTAGAGTACGGTTAGGCCCCTATCCGACTAAGCGCGGCGCAGAGAGCGATAAGAACAAGCTTAAGCGTCAGGCAAAAATCATGGGCTGTGGCATCTGGTTGTGGAATTAGGCAAAGCGAAAGCCGTTATCGCCATGTAAATAACCAAGCAGGCACAGCAAATCACATAAAGGGATTGCAAGTTTACCTTGAAATCCCTTTTTCATGCCCATATTTCCTCGCTATTAGACAGTTACAAACACCCAGACTGGGTATAAGGACACACATGACCACAATCGTTTCTGTACGCCGTGAAGGCAAGGTTGTTATTGGCGGCGATGGCCAAGTTTCGCTCGGCAACACGGTAATGAAGGGCAACGCGCGTAAAGTGCGTCGTCTTTTCAACGGTAAAGTGATCGCCGGGTTTGCAGGCGGTACAGCCGATGCGTTTACCCTTTTTGAGCGTTTTGAAAGTAAATTAGAGATGCACCAAGGGCATTTAACCAAAGCCGCTGTAGAGATGGCCAAAGATTGGCGCAGTGACAGAGCCTTAAGGCGACTCGAAGCCATTCTTGCGGTTGCTGATGAAACCACCTCATTGATTATTACCGGTAATGGCGATGTGGTACAGCCTGAACATGACCTAATTGCGATTGGTAGCGGCGGCAACTTTGCCCAATCAGCCGCAATTGCATTATTAGAAAACACAGAGCTTGGTGCGCGTGAAATCGTTGAACGCAGCTTAAAAATCGCTGGCGATATCTGCGTCTTTACCAACAACCACCAAACTATCGAAGAATTGTAAAAGGAGCTGCCATGTCAGCTATGACTCCCAGAGAAATCGTTCACGAGCTTGATCAACACATTATTGGTCAGAGCAATGCTAAAAAAGCGGTGGCTATCGCCCTGCGCAACCGTTGGCGCCGTATGCAGCTTGACGAGAGCCTGCGCCAGGAAGTAACACCGAAAAATATCCTTATGATCGGCCCAACCGGTGTGGGTAAAACTGAAATAGCACGCCGGTTAGCCAAACTTGCTAATGCTCCTTTTTTGAAAGTAGAAGCGACTAAGTTCACTGAAGTTGGCTATGTTGGCAAAGAAGTAGAGACTATTATTCGCGATCTCGTCGACATTGCCATTAAGATGGTTCGTGAGCAGCAGGCGAAGAAACACCACTTCCGTGCTGAGGAAGCTGCAGAAGAGCGTATTTTAGACGCATTACTGCCACCAGCTAAAGACACCTGGGGCGAGTCACAACCGAGTGAAAATAGTAGTACCCGCCAAAGTTTCCGGAAGAAATTACGTGAAGGTCAGCTCGATGATAAAGAAATTGAAATCGATGTTGCTGAGCAAGCGCCTAATGTTGAAATCATGTCACCGCCCGGCATGGAAGAAATGACCAACCAACTGCAGAGCATGTTCCAAAACATGTCCGGCGGCAAAACCAAAAAGCGCAAGTTGAAGATTAAAGAAGCCTTTAAACTACTAGTTGAGGAAGAAGCCGCAAAACTGGTTAACCCCGAAGATGTTAAAGAGCTCGCTATTGAAGCCGTTGAGCAACACGGTATTGTGTTCTTAGATGAAGTAGACAAAATTTGTAAGCGCGGTGAAGCAAATGGTCCAGATGTAAGCCGTGAGGGGGTACAACGTGACCTACTGCCGCTTATCGAAGGTTCAAGTGTGAGCACCAAGCACGGTATGGTGAAAACTGACCATATTCTATTTATTGCTTCTGGCGCGTTCCAAATGGCTAAACCCTCAGATTTAATCCCTGAACTACAAGGCCGTTTACCGATCCGAGTTGAGTTAGACGCCCTCAGCGCCAATGACTTTAAGCGTATTTTGACTGAGCCGCATGCTTCGCTAACGGAGCAACAAATCGCGCTTATGAATACCGAAGAAGTCACCATCGAGTTCACTGATGATGCCATTGACAGCATTGCTCAAGCAGCGTGGCAAGTGAATGAAAAGACAGAAAATATTGGTGCTCGTCGACTACACACAGTGATGGAGCGATTGATGGAAGAAATATCCTTCGATGCTTCCGATAAGGCAGGCTCACGTCTTACCATTGACGGCGAGTACGTCAATCAGCACTTGGGTAACTTGGTGCAAGACGAAGACCTAAGCCGCTTTATTTTATAACGGCATGGGCTTGGGCAACTCCACCCAAGCCCTTTTTACTGAGGCTGGTTTATGTTGATAACAACCTTACACTATCATCAGCGTTCAAAAACCTTAGACATTCACTTTGACAATGGCGATAGCGCCGAGCTCAGTGCTGAATTCCTACGTGTACACTCCCCTTCTGCCGAAGTACAAGGCCACCATCAAAGCGAGCCAAACCTAGTCACCAACAAACGGGACGTTGGTATCAACAAAATCGAACCTGTTGGCCACTACGCCGTGCGCCTAATTTTTGATGATGGCCATCTCAGTGGCTTATACAGCTTTCGCTACTTAGCCGAACTGACCAGTAACAAAGATAATCTCTGGCAGAGTTATTTGGCGCGACTTAAATCAGCGAATGCCCAGCGTGATGCAAGCATTGCGATTAAGGTGACGCCTTAAGCTAAGTGCGTTGCCACCAACTAGGGTGGGTGAGTACAAAAAAGGGGCTCTCGCCCCCTTTTATTATGTTACTGTCTTCGGCTTTTCTAAACCTTGTATTTAGCCACGGCATCGTGCAACACCCGAGCCTGCTCTGCGACTTCCTCACTGGTATGGGCATTATTACTTGCATGGCCACTGGCCTGCTCCGCAATATCACGAATACGCACCACGTTTTGATTCACTTCAGAGGCAACCTGTGATTGCTGCTCAATGGCCACCGCGATTTGCGTACTCATTTCCATTATGGTTTCAATTTCTTGGGTAATCGAGCTCAGTAAGTCGCCGGCACGAGAAGCTTGCTCTGCACTCTCACCGCCTTGATCGCGACACTGTTGCATAATACTCACAACTTGTTGGGTCCGCTGTTGCAGGCCAGAAATAATATTTTCTATCTCCTGTGTGGAGTCTTGTGTGCGTTGCGCCAATGAACGTACTTCATCCGCAACCACCGCAAAGCCACGGCCTTGCTCACCCGCCCGTGCCGCTTCTATGGCAGCGTTCAACGCTAGGAGGTTGGTTTGCTCAGCGATACCGCGAATAACATCCAGTACCGAACCAATGGTGTCAGCATCTTTCTCTAAATCACCAACCACCCCAGAGGCATTACCAAGCGAGTCCGAGAGCTGGGCAATACGAGATACGGTGGCATCCACTTCCTGACGCCCTTGAGAAGCACTTTCATTGGTTGTTTGCGCTCGTTTCGCAGCTTCCTCTGTGTTGCCAGAGATATCATGAATGGTTGCCTGCATCTCGGTGGCTGCTGTGGCCACCATATCAGCTTCTTGTAACTGCTCTTGTACGCCAGTACTGGTTGATGCGGTGGTGCTAGCTAAGTCTTCTGTTGCGGCGTTCAGTGTCGCTAGGGCATTGTTTACATCAAAAATAAGCCCTCTAAAACCGGCGGTGAGGTTATTGATATTGCTAGTCAGCGTCGCAATTTCGTCATTGCCTTGGGTGTCAATTTGAATACTTAAATCATTGGTCTCACGAATACGGGTAATAGCACTGACCGCTCTATCAATTGGCTGAATAATCGCGCGACTGGTCATTGTCAGCAGCGCCGCCACCAAGATTGCAGCAATCACTAAAATTGTCAGAGCAGTGATCTGAGTCACTCGCATCTCTTGCTCTATCATCTCTTTCGTGGCGCCCAGCACTTGGCGAGCATACTTGTCACTTTGCTCAACGGACTGGCGCAATTGCCCCAGCGCGCCAGACTCTAAATCAACGCCCAAGCGTTGTTGGGCATCAACCAAGCTTTTAAATTTACTGCGATAGTCATCAAGGAGGGTGATTAACTTAGTGCGATATGGCGCATCAAACCCCGCGCTTTGCACTTTGTTTTTCAATGCGCTGAAATGGGTGTCAAACTTCCCTAGATACTTCACATCAAGGCGCAACATAAAATCTTTCTCAGCCCGACGAAGTTGTAACATCAGCGCCAGCATTTCAAAGTTTTGTCGCTCTTTAAGAAGAGTTTCGACTTCATGTACGGCGCTGCGTAGAGCGCCATAAAGGGCATCTTTTGGGTGCAAGCCGATTTCGCGCTGTAAAGCCTCGACGTTGTTAAAGTCATCACGATACTGCTGCGCCTGTGAGGCGAAATTATCAATCAGCTGAGTATCACCATCGAGGGTCACAAACTGCTCGCGCAGCTTCGCTACCCGCGCTTCAAGAGCTTGATACTCAGTGGCAAACTCATCCAATGCTTGTTCTTGCTTGTAAAATAGAAAGTTTTTCTCATGCTTACGTAAGGTAAGCTCATGAACATTGAGCTCTTCAGCATTTTCCAGTGTGGAGTTAAGTAAGCCCATTATGCGGGCTTCATAGATAATTACAGCGAATAACACCAGCAAAGCTGTTGCTACGACTGCGCCATTTAACTGTAAACGACGTTTAATCGTGAGCTTTTTCATAAAGTTCATGGTTTTGACCTTCTAAGTAACTGCAGCGCCATTATCTTCAAATTTTAGCCGCCATATATGATATGTCGCAAAAAATTTGTCGATTTTTCTTAAAATCAAGGCAGTTATATCTTAATCAAGCGACCAGAACCAACAAAAATTACAACACGTTGTGCCACAACTGCTCATTTAAGCCTTTACGCTGATGCCACTGCCCCTGTACTAACCAATCGACCAAAGGCGCAGGATCTTGAGGATAGTTAATTCGAGATTGGGTCGCAATATTGATCCAATCTTCGAGCGCATCTTGATCAAGATAGTGCATCACTTGCGCCCGCTGCATTTGCTGCAACGTCAATGCATTTGAGTATTGCTCGAATTGACCGTTCAGAGGTTTAAGCAAGAGCTTCTTACCCAACGTAAGCGCTTCACTGGCAAGTTCAAAACCGGCATTGGCTATAACTCCGCTCGCACTTGCCAAATCACGCAGGAAGTTTGCCCGAGACGGGCGGCGCAAATGAATATGAGCGAGAGACTGGTCTTGCGCGTGTGGGTGATAACAGTAAAACTCTTTGCCAGGAAAGTCTTTGAGATAATGTATAACCTCCTCCAGCTCCTCAAAAGGCAGGTACACCAGTACCTTGTTATCGACATACTCACTATCAACCGCAGTGCCATGCTCAATAAACGGAGGAATAATAGAATCGTCAAAAGGCTGCCAATGCACTCCGAGATAAACATCCGCTGGAGCGAAGTTACGGATCATTGCTTTGGTAAAGAGGTTATCGCCAGTTACCGGTACGTGGGGTGATAAAAATGCGGCTTGATGGCTCATGCCAATAACAGGAATTTTTTGCCGACGCCCAGCCCACGCGGTAACGGGCTCAAAGTCATTAAAGATTAAATCATAATGGCGTAAGTTGAGTTCACGAATATCACTGATAAATTCTCGTATTTTCGCTTGTTTAACCGTTTTAAAGCCATTAACTCGACCCCGTTCGGTGACAAAGGTAAGCCCTGTTCGCGTCTGAAAGTCGGCAAACTCCTGCATATCAAAATAATCAGCTTTGCTGCGCCCTGAAAATAAGTAATCCACTTTAATACCCGCCTTGGCAAATGCCTTGGCCATGACCCGAGCGCGTGTGGTGTGGCCATTCCCTGTGCCCTGAACGCCATAAAGAATTCTCATAAAGTCCCTGTAATAATAAGTGCTAAAAGGGCACAGCCGTAACCCATCAACGAGCCGATAACTACATCAAGGGGATAATGTACCCCGAGCAGCACCCGCGATAACGCTACCAAGCTTGCCCATGCATAAAGAAATATAGCTAGTGGTGGATAGAAGTGGCTGACTACAGTAGCAAATACCCACGCCGCTGCGCTGTGCCCTGAAGGCAAACTAAATTTATCGCTTGGGCGAATATGCGCATGGCTTATCACGCCATCACAGGGCCTCACACGCTGAAACAGGTTTTTAGTAGCGTAATACACTGGTCTCTCGATTAGGTAAGCCACCAGCAGTACCATTACTAACGTCTGTTGCTGCGCGGTACTAAATGCCACTAGGTAAAGAGCAAAGGCCCCATATAAAATGCCGTCTCCTGAGCGTGATGTCATGCGAATGCAGTGATGTAACCAGCGCCGGTAACGCCGGCGAAATATCACCTTAAACAGTGCCCTGTCTATGCGATCTATGTGCGATAAGATCATTCGCTTTCACCTAACTAGCTGACTTACTTTGACTATAGTGAGCGAAAATAACAATTACATGACGTTTTTTAGACACTAATATGTCGTCTCACGATGACCTTGCGCTTCGCTTGCTAAGCCCCATAACCTAGGTATACTTGATGCAAAAGTGCCCGTAGGAGAGCCCAATGGAATACAGTACTTCTGAACTTTGCGACCATTTTGCCGATGTAGTTGATGTGCTTGAACCCATGTTTATTAATTTTGGTGGTCAAAGTGCATTTTGCGGCCGTATAAGAACGGTGAAATGTTTTGAGAGTAGCCAACTGCTGCGTGAGGTACTGCAACAAGATGGTACTGACTGTGTGCTGCTCGTTGATGGTGGCGGTTCTACTCGCCGCGCGCTGGTAGACATCGAGCTTGCAGAACTCGCCGTCGAGAATAATTGGGAAGGGATCATCGTATATGGTGCGGTACGCCATGTTGATGAGCTAGAAGAGCTGGAGCTAGGCATCCAAGCGATTGCCTCAATTCCTGTGGGCGCAGACAATCTCGCTCCGGGTGAGGAAGGAATTCCAGTTAACTTTGCCGGGGTCTCTTTCTACGAAGATGATTATATTTATGCCGATAGTACCGGCATTATATTGTCCGCCGAAGAGCTAGAGCTAGAGTACATCGAAGACGAAGAGCTTGATGTATTAGAGGATTAATCCACTATATGAATCATGCAGTCACTATTTATGATGAGCAGAGCTTACAAGGCATAGTGGCTGCTCGCCCCGGCGAACAGCGTGTGTGGCAGGCGATGGCCTTGCTCGATACGCGTTTGGAGTTCAGTCAAGCCCTCAAAGATGCTTATGCCTTTGGCATACGTTACGTTATTCTCGGTATTCCAGAAGATATAGGCCCTCGGGCAAACTTAGGTAAAGGCGGGGCTCAACAAGGTTTTCGCGCTTTTTTATCAAAGTTTTTAAACCTTCCTGTTAATGAATTTACCCCCGTACAAGACACACTCTTGCTAGGAGAAATAGACTGCCAAGCGCTGCAGCTGCAAAGCCAGGCTTTGGACAACCTTAATCCAGACGACACGGTACGCCTGCGGGCCTTGTGTGAGAATATAGATCAGTTAGTCGAACCTGTAGTGGCAGCTATTCTAGCGGCCGGACTAACCCCGATAGTGATAGGTGGCGGTCACAATAATTGTTACCCGTTACTGAGCGCAAGCAGTAAGCATTTCGGCTGTGCCATCAATGCACTCAATCTAGACCCCCACGGTGACTTTCGTGCACTTGAGGGACGCCACAGTGGCAATGGTTTTCACTATGCTGCACGCCGGGGATATTTACAGGGCTACCATGTCATCGCTCTGGATGAACAGAAAAATAACCAAGATATACTAGCCGCACTGCATGAACATCACGCCAGCTACACCAGTTATCATGCTCTTAAAGTAGCCACGACCACATCAATAGCAGAGTCGGTGAATAGCGCCCTACACAGCTTTACTCTTACTAGCCCGCTGGCCATAGAGTTGGATGTCGATGCCATTACCTGCGCGCCAGCTAGTGCATTTAATCACCGAGGTGTAAGCCTTAGCGAAGCTGAGCAATATGTCTTTTGCGCCGCGCGCACTTCGGCGCTGGCGTACATTCATTTGTGCGAAGCGGCTCCAGAGCAAGACCCCAATGGTTATGACGCTGGCGCGAATGCCGCTGGGCAAATTCTCACTGCCTTAGTTATTGCTTTTTTACGTGCAAGATACCAACGCTAGCTGAAGGATTGTTGGTGACGCCACTGTCGCCCCCACCCTAATAACCCTTCTAATGGTAAAGGCTGGGTAAAAATGAACCCTTGCGCGCCTTGCACATTGAACTCTTTGATGTAGCTAAGCTGGGCTTCGGTTTCAATACCTTGGCAAATCACTTGCGCCTTTAGGTGGCGATGCATGTCAATAAGGCCATTGAGTAACGCTTTATTGGCGCTGGTATAATCAACATCTTCAGTCAATGCAGGGTCCACTTTGACGTAACTTAGCTTAAGCTTAGGCAATTTTGCTAAAAATAGCGGCGTTTCGCCAAGACCATCCAAACAGACGTGAACCCCCACCTGGTGTAACCGAGTTAACAATGACAAAGCGCGATTATCCAGCGACATAAGCACTGGCAGAGGACACTCAACAATTAAATCGCCATGAGCAAGATTATGCTCTCGTACCATACGCTCAGCAAAATCAACAAACTCATCGTGCAAGACTTCTTCACCATACAAGTTAATGCTTATCGGGGTCGGCTGCCCGTCCATTTTTAATGCCAAGGCCATTTCTGCTGCACGTTCAAGCACATGGAATGCCAGCTTATAACCACGTCCAACGGCACGCAGATCAGCAATAAATTCTTCGGCTTTTAATAACCCTTTTTCTGGATGCTGCCATCGTAGCAATAATTCAACATACAAGAGCTCTTGTTTGGGCAATCCAATTACAGGCTGAAAATAAAGCACAAAGTCTTGCTCAAAATCGACCTTCTCTAACTCTTTCAGTTGTATTTCGTGGGCTTGCACCTGCTGCTCTAGCTCAGCACTGTAATGACTAATACGTTGCTCGGGATAAAAGTCACGCGTTTTAAACGCGCACTGCAACATGTCATCAAGGCTTGATGCTGAACTCGCCCCTTGTACGATAGCGATATGCGGTTTTAGCTCGACGATACCCTGCTGAGAATTGAACGGCCGCTGAGCAGCATCGGCTAGCTGTTGAGCAACTTGCTCATGCACGTGTCGCTCTTGATCGAATACCACCACTGTGCCGTAACACAGCGGAGCAACTTGGAAAAGTTGCGCGCTCTGTTGCACTTGTCGTCGCGGCACATTGAGATTTAACACTTGCGGGTGGTCGATGACTTGATTCATCCGCGTTAAGGCTTGCATCAGTAATAGCTCAGCGAATTCTTGCCCAAGCTGACGGTTAAGAGGCTCATAACCTTCTATTTGTACTAAAATTAAGGCGATATCAGCGCGATTATTGGCGCTCCAATCTTGATATTGCGCTAACGCTTGCGGCCAAGAAATAATAGGGAGAGAGTGGTTATCAAGTGTATTAGCTTGTTGGTTGGATGCAACTTCCGGCTCACTAAAGCTCAGCTCCATATAAGCGCTAAGCTGCAACAACAAGGGGACGATGCATAACCAAGCGCTGTGCAACTCAAAAGAGAGGTGCGTTGCTATCAGCAAGCTCTGCAATAGCACTAACCCACCCTTGCCAAGCAGTAATCTTTTATTTTGATGCCGGTATACAAGCCAACAACGAACGCCATAAGCGCCTAACAAAATGACGCTGGCGACTTGCCAATAGCCACTGATATAGGCCAGTCCAGCGATTGAGTAGAACATCGCACTTAAGCCATCACGGCGTTCACTGACGAGAACAACGCTGACGATTAGCGCCATCATAAACAGTCCGCTAATAAAGGCGCTCAAATGAATGCTGGTGATCATGATTATTATCGTTATTGTTGACGCGGCTGACACTTGTTAATAAGCCAAGTATAGCCGCTTATAATTTAGCCGCCCATGATCAGAAAGTTTTGCTTAACACTCCCTGAATCCACAGTTGTTTCAAGGGCTTGGTTCCAAATTCGTAACTTAATTGTGCGGGGTGCTCAATGTCCCACAACGCCACATCGGCACGCTTCCCTGGTGCAAGCGTACCTCTGTCTGCAAGCCCTAACGCTCGTGCCGCATGACATGTCACGCCTTGTAACGCTTGCGCTGGTGTTAGTCGAAACAAAGTACAGGCCATATTCATCATTAGCTGCAATGAGCACAACGGGGATGTGCCGGGATTAAAATCAGTGGCAATTGCGATAGGCACATTATAACGATGCAACAACTCTATCGGTGGATACTGACTCTCTCTAAGGTAATAGAACGCCCCCGGGAGCAATACCGCAACCATACCGCTTTGTGCCATTGCCTTAACCCCTTGTTCGTCAAGGTATTCAAGATGATCACTTGATAACGCCTGATATTTCGCAGCCAAGGCAGTACCGCCCATATTAGAGAGCTGCTCGGCATGGAGCTTAAGTTTGAAGCCTAAATCCTGCGCCGCCTTAAGCACCCGCTCTGTTTGCGCATGGGAAAAACCAACATGCTCACAAAAAACATCTACAGCACTGGCCAGTTTCTTGGCCGCCACTTCGGGGAGCATCTGCTCACATACCAGATCGATATAACCATCACTGTCTCCTTGATACTCTTTTGGCAATGCATGGGCACCTAAAAATGTGCTCTGAATCGATACAGGGTGATGGCTATCAAGTAACTTGGCGACCTCCAGCAGTTTTAGCTCAGCAGCTAGGTTTAAACCATACCCTGATTTTGTCTCTACTGTGGTCACCCCTTCAGCGTAGAGCGCATCAAGGCGCTGTTTGGCGCTAACGTACAACTGTTCCGGCTCTGCCGCGCGGGTTGCGCTCACGGTGGTCGCAATCCCTCCCCCTTGCTCAGCAATAGCTTGGTAACTTTCTCCTTGTAAACGGCGCTCAAATTCTCGTGCACGATTACCGGCAAACACCAAGTGAGTATGGCAATCGACGAGCCCTGGAGTCACCCACGCCCCTTTTGCCGAGGTCACAGGAATACTTAATAAATCCAGTTCTGGGAGCTCACTCATCGGCCCAAGCCATTGAATAACCCCCTCACCCATGACCACGGCTCCTTGCTCGATAACACCATAAAGGTCATCACCTTGAGGCTCCATAGTGGCGATATTTACATCTACTATAATGTGATCCGCGTGCATTAGACGTGCTCCTAATGAGTAATTTGCTAAGCTTGTATATACAAGATATTTATGCCATGTTTACATAATAACCAAGGCAGTGCAAAGTACCGCGATGGTATTGATTAGGAGCCCCCATGTCGTCAGCTAAGTATCATCAAATTAAAGATCATATTTTAACCCAGATCCGCAGCGGACAATGGCAAGAGTTCCAACGTGTGCCATCAGAAAACCAGCTTGCGCAGCAATTTGCAGTCAGCCGCATGACCGCACGCCGTGCTCTAAGTGAGCTTACCGATGCCGGCATACTCACTCGCACCCAAGGTTTAGGGAGCTTCGTTGCCAGTTTTAAATCACAGTCATCACTGCTGGAGATCCGTAACATCGCCGATGAGGTGCGTGAACGTAACCACAGTTACAGTTGTGCACCGGTAACCCTAGAGTCCATTGATGCCGTTGCTCCCATCGCTATTGCGCTAGGCGTGGAGCCCGGCGATCAGGTGTATCACTCAGTATTAGTGCACTTTGAAAACGATGCGCCCCTGCAAGTAGAAGAGCGCTTTGTTAACCCGGAGCTGGCACCTAACTACCTGCAGCAGGATTTTCATACCCTGACGCCACATGAGTATTTGTCTCAAGTTGCCCCTCTGACCGAGGCCCGACATACGGTCGAGGCTATTACTCCAAACCAACAAATGTGTACGTGGTTAAACCTCTATAACGAAGAGCCTTGCTTACAAGTGATCCGTCGTACCTGGTCACAAAGAGGCATTGTTAGCTTCGCTAGGCTTGTATCTCCGGGCAGCAAATATCGCTTGGGTGGCCATTTAACATTCACTAAACGCAGTTAAAAAATTTTATAAAAACCAATTGTATATACAACCTATCAACAGGTGACATTATGACAACACACAGATTAGATAATAGCCGCGTTATTCGCGCCCCGCACGGTGATAAAATCGCCGCTAAAAGCTGGCAAACTGAGGCTGCTAAACGCATGCTAATGAATAACCTCGACCCAGAGGTTGCCGAGCACCCTGAAGCACTGGTTGTGTACGGCGGGATAGGCCGCGCAGCTCGTGACTGGCCTTGTTTTGATGAGATCATTCGCACCCTAAACCGCCTTGAGGACGACCAAACCTTATTGGTGCAATCAGGAAAGCCTGTTGGCGTTTTTACAACCCACAGCAATGCTCCCCGAGTGCTTATCGCGAATTCAAATTTGGTGCCTCATTGGGCTAATTGGGAGCACTTTAACGAGCTCGATAAACAAGGTCTGATGATGTACGGACAAATGACTGCTGGCTCATGGATTTATATTGGCTCTCAGGGCATAGTGCAAGGAACCTATGAAACCTTTGTGGCAATGGCCAAACAGCATTTTGAAGGTCAAGCAAAGGGCCGTTGGATCCTCACCGGCGGCCTAGGAGGCATGGGCGGAGCCCAGCCGTTAGCAGCAACCATGGCAGGCTTTAGTGCCTTAGTCGTTGAGTGTGACCCAAGCCGAATTGAGTTTCGTCTAAAAACCCGCTACCTGGATAAACAAGCCAGTAGCTTAGACGAAGCCTTAGCAATGATTAACAGCGCCTGCGCTCAAGGTGAAGCAATCTCAGTGGGGTTATTAGGTAACGCCGCCGATGTTTACAGCGAGCTGGTTGAGCGTCAAGTTACACCCGATGTGGTCACCGACCAAACCTCCGCTCATGATCCATTAAATGGCTATTTGCCTCAGGGATGGACTCTGGAGCAAGCTCATGAGCTGCGCCAGCAAGACCCAGAGCGGGTGGTACGCGAAGCGAAACAATCCATGGCGGTGCAGGTACGTGCCATGCTCGCCATGCAACACGCAGGCGCCGCTGCCACGGATTATGGCAACAATATTCGCCAAATGGCACAAGATATGGGCGTTAATAACGCCTTCGATTTCCCTGGTTTTGTGCCTGCTTATATTCGCCCACTCTTTTGCCAAGGTATTGGTCCCTTCCGCTGGGTGGCTTTATCGGGCGACCCAGAAGACATTTATAAAACCGATGCCAAGGTGAAAGAGCTTATTGCCGATGATCCGCATCTGCATAATTGGCTTGATATGGCCCGAGAGCGCATTCAATTCCAAGGTCTACCGGCTCGTATTTGTTGGGTAGGGCTCAAAGATCGCGCCCGCTTAGCGCAAGCCTTTAACACCATGGTTAAAAACGGTGAACTAAAAGCGCCGGTTGTCATTGGCCGCGATCACCTTGATTCTGGCTCAGTTGCAAGCCCTAACCGCGAAACAGAAGCGATGCGCGATGGCTCAGATGCGGTATCGGATTGGCCGTTATTAAACGCGTTACTGAACACCGCTGGCGGTGCCACTTGGGTGTCACTACACCATGGTGGTGGCGTAGGCATGGGCTTTAGCCAACATGCCGGGGTGGTCATTGTTGCCGATGGCAGCGATGAAGCACACGACAAACTGGGGAAAGTGCTGTGGAACGACCCCGCTACCGGAGTGATGCGCCATGCTGATGCCGGCTACGATATCGCCATAGACTGTGCTGCTGAGCAAGGCTTAGATTTACCTATGGTCAATAAGGAGCAGCGCCATGATTAATGTTCACCTGCACCCTGGTCAGCTCGATTTAGCCACTTTGCGCCAAGCGCAGCAACAACCTATCAATATCACCTTAGACGAGAGTGCTCTGAGCGCTATCGCCGCAAGCGCCGCCTGCGTGCAACAAGTAATCAAGGATAAGCGAACCGTTTATGGCATTAATACTGGCTTTGGCTTACTTGCGAACACCAAAATTGCTGAGCCGGAACTAGAACTGCTGCAGCGCTCTATTGTGCTCTCACATGCCGCCGGTATTGGTGAGTTGATGCAAGATAGTACAGTTCGCTTAATGATGTTGTTGAAAATCAACTCTTTATCACGTGGTTTTTCCGGCGTGCGACAATGCGTTATCGATCTCTTAATTGCCCAAGTTAATGCTGGTATTTACCCGTGCATTCCCATTAAGGGCTCAGTGGGCGCATCCGGAGACTTAGCGCCCTTAGCACATATGTGCCTACCGCTATTAGGCGAAGGAGAAGTGCGCTATCAAGGTGATATCTTGCCAGCAGCGCAAGCCTTCGCCAAAGCTAACCTGACCCCCATCACTCTTGCCGCGAAAGAAGGCTTGGCACTACTCAACGGCACTCAAGCATCGACGGCATTAGCCTTAGAGGGGCTATTTCAGGGCGAGGATTTATGGGCACAAAGTGCGGTTATCGGCGCCATGAGCATTGAGGCGGCGATGGGCTCACGGGCACCTTTTGACGAGCGTATTCACCTCGCCCGAGGCCAACAAGGGCAAATCGACAGCGCCCAAGTTTTTCGGCAACTGCTAGATAAAGAGTCAGCCATTAGCCGCGCCCATATCGACTGTGAAAAAGTGCAAGACCCTTACTGCTTACGCTGCCAGCCACAAGTACTAGGGGCGTGCTTAACGCAAATTCGCCAAGCCAGTGAAGTTATTCTAGTCGAGGCCAATGGCGTCACCGATAACCCGCTGGTCTTTGCCGAGCAAGGTGAAATCATTTCCGGGGGCAACTTTCATGCCGAGCCCATCGCCATGGCGGCGGACAATCTCGCCTTAGCGATCAGCGAAATCAGCGCGCTGTCTGAGCGCCGTATCGCCCTACTCATAGATTCGAACTTATCTAAACTACCGCCATTTTTGGTGGAAAACGGCGGCGTAAATTCGGGTTTTATGATAGCCCAAGTCACCGCAGCAGCTTTGGCTTCGGAGAATAAATCCTTAGCTCACCCAGCATCGGTCGATAGCCTACCCACCTCGGCCAACCAAGAAGATCATGTGTCGATGGCCACCTTTGCTGCGCGACGACTGCAAGATATGGCCGAGAATTCTCGCGGTGTACTCGCAGTAGAGTATTTAGCCAGTGCGCAAGGGCTTGATTTTCGCGCTCCGCTAAAAGCGGCCGCTAGTGTTGAGCAAGCCAAGGCCACTTTGCGAGAACGCGTCGCTTACTATGACAAGGACCGGTATTTCGCTCCCGATATTGAGCGCGCTAATCAATTGCTCAAAGAGCGCGCACTATGTGCTCTGATTGACGGGGTGTTGCCGTCGGCCTAAATGGGTTGCTGATAACTAAACCCTAGTTGTTCGATGGCGCTTCCATCGATACGCCGTTTAATGGGCCTCTGATTGGTAAAGGTCGGAGGCTCATTGCCCAAACGCTGACAGTGATCACGGTAATATTGCTGTTTCGTAGGGTGCTGAGGATGAACCAAATTGTAAACGCTTTGCGTTTGCTCATAGTGCGACAGTAGCTGCAAAATGCCGTCAATCACATCGTCACGGTGCACCATGTTCACCACATCATCGCCATGTGATGATAGCGCTTTACCACTAACAAAACGCCCCGGTTCCCGCTTCGGGCCTATAAGACCTCCTAGACGCAGTGCCCGACCACCCTGTTGTAACACGCGCTGTTCGGCAGCAAACAAACGCTGCTGGCGTTCACTGCTTAGCGTCAATTCACTGCTTTCTTTGTAGTCGCCACTCTGTTGAGGGTAGATACCCGAGCTTGAGCACAATACGAACCCTCGGCCATGCAATGTTTGATAGAGCGCCAGCGCCGACTCAAGGCTTTGTAGGTAGTTGCTATTGGGGTTTCGACTCCCCGGAGTCATTGCACATAGCCAAAACGCATCGGTTAAATCGAGGTCATGCTCAAGTTCACCACGCTCGTTAATAACAAATTGACGTTCGTGACTTTGCTCACCACGACGACGGTGCGTTGCTTGTACCTGCCACCCTGACGATAAACAGCGCTGTGCCAGCGCTTCACCAAGCCAACCGGCTCCAATAATCACGATTTTTTTTGTCATATTTTCTCCCAAATTAACTCACCGCCATCTACACTTTGCACAGTACAACACCAAGGAATTCAACTTGCTATGTTTTTAGTTCGTTTAGTTTACGCTTCCCGTGTCAGTGATTCTCTCAGCACTGACGATGTGGCACAAATTTTAGAGCACTCGCGCAGCAACAACCGAAGTAACGATATATCAGGATTACTCTGTTTCAACCATGAATACTTTTTACAGTGTTTAGAAGGCTCAAGAGCCAGAGTGAATGCTTTGTACCAGCGCATACTAAGCGATACACGGCATCAAGATATACTGCTGCTGAGCTATGGTGAGATCACTGAACGTAATTTTGGCCGTTGGAGTATGGGTTATATCCCCGCTTCAAGCATTATTCGCGAAACCACCATGCGCTTTAGCGGCAAAAGTGAGTTTAATCCGTATGAAATGACCGGCGATAGTGCCCATGCTCTACTGGCTGAACTGGCACGCAATACCCCGACTTTGGAATAGTTCACGCTCAATTGCTGTAGATCAAAGCACCGCTGTGCAAGTTAAGTAAACTAGCCGCACTTCCACCTGTGTGAGAGAGCGTCGTGATAGCACAAGTACAATGGCACAATGAGCTAATAAACAAATACAACGTTTCTGGCCCGAGATATACCTCTTATCCTACGGCTTTACAATTAACCGATGGGGCCGATGGCAATACGCTAATAAACGCACTAAATCAGTGTCAGGGCGATGAATTATCGTTGTATATTCACATCCCCTTCTGCCACCAACTTTGCTATTACTGCGGCTGCAATAAAATTGTCACCCGCCACCAACATAAAGCGGATTTATACCTGGATTATCTAGGCCAGGAAATGGCGCTATTAAGTGAGCATAGCCGCCACTTAAAAGTTAAACAGCTGCACTTGGGCGGCGGCACGCCAACATTTTTAGATAGCGCACAAATGCACCGCTTAATGACTCTCATTAATGAGCACTTTAATATTGCCAGCGACAGTGAGCGCAGCATTGAAGTTGATCCCCGCGCTTTACCGCTAGAGCGCATTGATGAGCTTAAGGCGCTCGGTTTTAATCGTATTTCTTTTGGTGTTCAAGACTTCAATGATGAGGTACAAAACGCCGTTAATCGACCACAGTGCGCACAGGATGTAGAACAACTGGTTCGTCGCGCGCAAGCGGTAGGCTTTACCTCGGTCAATGTCGATATGATCTACGGATTACCGAAACAATCAACCGCTTCCTTTGCGCGCTCGATTGCCAGACTGATTGATATTGGCCCGGATCGCGTCTCGATATTTAATTATGCCCATCTGCCAGAGCGTTTTGCCGCGCAGCGCAAAATTAAAGACGCCGATTTGCCCAGTGCCCAAGCCAAGCTGACGATGTTTAAAGAAACCCTCTCCGCCATGCTAGCGGCTGGATACCAATTCATTGGTATGGACCACTTTGCCAAGCCGGAAGATGAACTGGCTGTCGCTCAGCGTCAAGGTCATCTGCACCGGAACTTTCAAGGATACACTCTCGGCGGTGACCTCCCCCTACTGGGTTTAGGCGTGTCCGCCATTTCGCAACTGGGCAATCACATCATTCAAAACCACAAAGAGTTGAAGCTGTATTACCAAGCGTTAGAACATCATACTCTGAGTGCCTGTAAAGCACTGACACTCAACGATGAAGACCATATTCGCGCGGCGGTAATAAAGCAGCTTATTTGCCACTTTGAGCTAGATATGGACGCATTCTCAAATCAATACCACATAAACTTTAAAGCTCACTTTGCCAACGAGCTGGCGCAGTTACAGGGGTTTATTAACGATGACATGCTGAGCGTCAGTGAGCGGCATATTCGCGTAACTGCAAAAGGTATTCTCTTCATTCGCATCATCTGTATGTGTTTTGATCAATACTTACAACAAAAACTCAACCAACAACGCTTTTCACGAGTAATCTAGAAGCGATAAAAAAGCCGCTATACAGCGGCTTTTCTTACATAAACACATGCTTACTGTTGGGGTCAGCGGTAAATTCACTGAGGATTTTTTCTGCATCCTCAAGAATGTCCGCTTCCAACTCTTTTTCTTTACGCCAGCGCGCACTGTCTTGCTTGAAGATTTCCTTCTTCGAATATTTTTTGCGTGCCTCGTGAGTAGGTAGGTCCTTAACCGCATCGTACATGGCATAGACACCCGGATAGTGCGCCTGCAAGTCGCGCTCTTGATCGAAGCTGTACTGACTCATAAGCACCCACACTCGTAAACACCCTTCCGAGTATTCACATTGACCTTCTTTCATCGCTTTCGCGAGCAGGTGGATACTATCACTCAATTTTGCATTACGGGCTAAGCGCTTTTCGGCGAGCTCTGCTCGTTTAGCTGCAATCGCCTGATTTTGCTCCTTCACTTGCCAAATCAAACGCCCTGCGTAAAAAGCCAACCCAGCAATGATCAGCGCCCCAATTACGATGGCAATGATCCACATGGAACTCATTTTTTATCCTCTTCGTCTAGCCACTCATCCGCCAAAGAATCATTCATATAACTGTCAAGCAGATCTTCGTCATCCGCAAAGTCTTCATCATCAATGCCCAGTATCTCGCATAGTTGCTCATGACGTGCGACCTTGGCATTGAAATATTTTGCATCTTTGCCTGTTAACGTTTCGCCTTGATCGTGACGCTCAATAAGCGCTAGCAGGCGCTCATCCGCTTCAATCTGTGCCAACTCTTGTTGCGGACTCAGTTCTGGCTCATTCGCTTGGCGCAGAGTCGCTTGTGGTTGAAGATTGCGCCGAGGCTTAGACTCAGGCTTGCTCTGTTTAGGCGCCTGTGGTGTTAAGCTCACAGGCTTTTTGCTCCCCACCCGCTTATCTGTTTTGCCGCTCTCTCTGCTCTCGCTACCCTCAACTTTTAAAAGTTGTGAATTACGGTTACCGGGCTCGGCACCTTTTTTCTTTTTCTTGCTGCGCTGCTCTTTCATCGCTCGCAGCTCTCTGAGCTTATCTTTACTTAAACGCGCAGTGCCGTTGTTGATGACCTTGCGGGACTTTTTCTTTCTCGTCATAGTTAATCTCTATCGCGCGGCCGTGTTAAGAAGATCACATCGGCCGCAATAAATTCCACATTAAATCCAAACTGCTCGGCGATATAAGCAATGGTATCTTTGCTATAAAAGGCAATATGTGTTGGATCATTTTTATAGTGCCAGGTGGCAAAACGCTCAGCATTGATAACTAACTTGGTCATCAAAGCCAAAGTGCCCCCTGGGCGTAATAATTCGTACCATTGTCCAAGGACAATATTAGGCTCGGCCAGGTGCTCTATTACTTCGGTGCTGCATATAAAGTCATAACGATCATAAAGCACACATTGATCAGGGTAGTAATAGAGATCATACAATGCCACTGTATGTTCTTGCTCTTGCAACATAGCAGCGAGTAAGGGCGCTGGCCCACAGCCAAAATCTAAGCCTTTACTTCGAGCAACTAAACGTTGCTGCAACGGATTAAAGACCCTGCTTAGGAAGCGACGGTACCCTGGGTCATCAAGGTCATTCTCATGATGATCATAGATGGCCTTCTCTTGTGCTGCCGTTACGTATTGGCATGCCGCCACAAACACCAATGCACAACGCTGGCATTGCCAGTAGTCGCGTACTTTGTCGCGGTAGTAGTGATTTGGGTTTGGGCTTTGACACAGCGGGCAGGTATTCGCTTTCATAGCGACTATTGTAACAGGACAAATAAAAAGGCGGTAGAGCTAACCTCTACCGCCTCGCAACTCGAGCGCCAAAATGAATTTGGACACTTCTCCCTTCGACTTGATTTTAAGTCTTATTTTATTATTTTTGTTATCACTTTCCGTATTGTTTTTATTATCTTCCGTGTGGTGTTTTATTTTTCTCGGTCTTCCTAACTCTTTGTTATTCTTCCTTGGTTGTGCATCTTTCGATGCTCCCCTAGCGCACAAACTTGCCGCGATTCCGTTACGAATTTCCCTGTTGTTATTGTTTGTTGCGACAGCAACTAATTTACTGATTCATAACTTAGTTACAACTGGTTTAACTATTTTTTGTAGTTTTGTTGCTGTACCAAAACAGGTAAATTTTTAAATTTCATTAAGTTAAGGTTTATTTTGTGATTTAAAATGAGCAATAGATTACATTCACATATGGTCAATGTCTCACAAGCAGGTGGAGATATCGTCAACTTAATTAACATGCACAAAAAAAGCAGCTAATGCTGCTTTCTTAGTCACTTTTCAAAACCTCATCCATTTAGACGAGGCTGAATTTTAGTGTAGACCACCTAGGTACTTTGATAAGACCTCGATATCTTCATCGGTCAATTTCTTAGCGATGTCACGCATCATACCATTGTGGTCATTTGCACGTGCACCATCACGGAATTTCTCTAGCTGCGCCTTAAGGTATTCCGCATGCTGGAATGAGATTTTTGGGAATCCAGCTAAAGATGTACCGTTACCTCGAGGACCATGGCACGCAGCACAAGCAGGAATTCCACGTTCAGCGTCACCTGCTTTGTAAAGCATTTCGCCCTGCTCGACAACATCTTCAGGGGTTGTGCCCTCAGACATATTGAGCGAAGCAAAATAAGCAGACAAGTCTTTCATATCTTGATCGCTCAATGGCATTGCCATGCCACCCATGACTGGATCCGCGCGACCTTCTTCGCCCCCAGAGGTCATGCCTAATTTAAATTCTTTAAGCTGCTTATATAAATACTCAGCGTGCTGACCTGCGATCTTAGGGTACATGGTGACAGGCGCGTTACCATCAGCGCCATGACACGCAGCACATGTCGCCGATTTGTCTTTACCTGCGCTGGCGTCGCCATCAAATGCTGCTGCGTTGTTTGCACTCAACACACCAACTAACATAGTTAAGGATAGTGCTAATTTCTTCATGGTAAATTCTCTGTTTCGGACCCTGTATTCGTTTACAATCTTTTCGATGCAATGGCTCTATTCTACACGATAAAAATTTCTCTGGCACGTTTTCTGCCCACATTAAACTTATAAAATGCGGGGTTTTAAGGAAAATTTGTCTCAGCGCATAGTTTTGCCGAGCTTTCCTGACCTATTGCTTGCACCTTTAGCTTAGCCGCTTTCTGATATAAACTAGCGGTTAATCTAATTTTGGTGCCTCACTGAGGAGTTCATGTGGCCAAATCCCGCGTTGATTATACGCAAGCTAAGTTTATAACAAGTGCCCCGGATATCAGTAAATTACCGGAGGACACAGGTATTGAGATCGCGTTTGCAGGGCGCTCCAATGCCGGTAAATCCAGTTCACTAAATACGCTGACCGAACAAAAACTCGCTCGTACTAGTAAAACGCCTGGACGCACACAATTGATCAATACTTTTGCGTTGCAAGAGGATCAGCGGCTAATTGACTTACCTGGATATGGTTTTGCCAAAGTGCCAATGGAGATGAAACTAAAATGGCAACGCTCTTTAGGTGAGTATTTACAAAAACGCGAGAGTCTAAAAGGCTTAGTAGTGTTGATGGACATACGTCATCCCCTAAAAGATCTCGACCGTCAACTCATCGAGTGGGCCAGCTCCAGCGACATTCCTGTGTTGGCGCTACTGACTAAGGCTGATAAGTTCAAGCAAGGCAAACGTAAGTCTGAGGTGCTAAAGGTGCGCCGCGAGCTTGCTGAGGTAGCAGACAACATCACCGTACACGCATTCTCGTCGCTTAAAGGTACCGGCTTGAATGAGTTAAGAAAGCAGCTCGATGAGTGGTTTTTAGGGCCTGTTGTCACTCAGCCGCCGAGTGAAAACGACTCTCCTGCCGAATAGATTATAAACTCCTCACCCTGGGGCTGAGCGAGCTGCTCGGCCCACGCATAATACACCGTACGCGCTAATTTCGCTTGCACCCCATAAGGCAGCTGCAAATAAGGCAGCTTCTGCCCTTTCGGATCGGCATGTATAAGCAACGGATGCTGTGCACCGAGCACAAATTCACGGCCAATATTATCGATACAAATAACCGCTGGATGCGCTGCGTTTTGCGCTGTAGCAAGACGCCAGTCAACAATTAGTAGCGGCGCATCGTCCACCCTGATAGCCATCTGTTCAACAGGGGTTTTTAAGTAGTACTGCCCTTGCTCACGCCACAACACCGAAGCAAACAACTTAACTAAACGAGCACGTTTAATTTCAGTGCCGTGATGGAACCAACGACCATCTGCAGTAATGTGAATGTCGATGGTGCCGCATTGCTGCGGCGACCATTGATCTAAAGGCGCAATTTGCCCTTCAAGTTGCTGCGACAGAGCCGCTAGCGCTTGCTCATTACTGCTCATTTAAGGTCAGTACAAAAGAGACAGGAACGGCGCGAGTTATAGAGTCTAACCCGGCTAATGACTTCAACTTGTCGATCCCCGGTTGCAACGCAAAGTCAGCAGGGCTTACTAATACTGGCATCATAGAACTAACCACCAGGTCACCGGCACTACTTGCCACCACGCTCACAGCTATTTGCTGCGCTTTAGTTTTACCGTGTAACGCCAGCTGTGCTTGAACATTTCCTTGAGCCACGCCGGTGTCTTTAGCTTGTGCGATTAATTCACTGACATTCGCAGTAACTTCCATCGCGGGAAACTCGACGGTGTTAAAAAGAAATTTCTGCATGCGCTCGTTGCGAATTGGGATCTGTGTCTCAACACTGTTGAGATCGATCGCTAGCTTAAACATGCCGCTCTCATCTACGCTGCCTGAAACGTCTTTGAAGAAGTGGTTCTCCGCAATAGCATTATTCTTTACTGAGACAAAATTTACGCGGCTGTGGTTATTATCTACCTGCCATGCAGCTAATGCACTGGTACTGCCAACAAGCAGCGCACCACACATTAAAGTACGAACAAAACTATTAAACATTACGCTTTCCTTCGATAAGAATGATTATCACCATGCTAGCAATAAACTATCTACAGGTGAACTAACTACTCAAGGATACTTAAGAAAATGAGTAAAAGATCAGCCAGTGGAATACCTGGAAAGAGAATAAAAAAACATAACAGAGAAGGAAAAGAAAAAGCCGGCCTACCAAAACGGTAAGCCGGTATAGCAATCTGGGGAGAAGCTATCAATACGCTGTACCATCGCAAAGCGAGTGGCACATCATCAACAGGATGTCCTACAGGATGAGGACGCGCGGACTGTAGCAAATCAATATCGAGAAATAAACGCAAAGCGCGCGCAACAGCGCTTATTTAATCCTATATAAACCAAATAAAACTATTTCTTATACTCTTTTACAGGGTTTTAACTAAGTTCAGCTTGAGCACAAAGGACTCAAGCTGCTTGGTCCTAGTGTGCCTGCTGCCAATTATCTCCGCTATCCGCCTCGGCGATTAACGGCACATCTAAGCTAGCGGCTTTGGCCATAAGATTGCAGATTTCTTTGGTATAGGCATCTACATGTTGCTCAGCGATTTCAAACACCAGCTCATCGTGTACCTGCATCAATAGTTTGACCGTACCCTCGGGTTGTTGTTGCACCCATTGGTGTACGGTGATCATCGCTTTTTTGATAATATCCGCAGCAGTTCCCTGCATCGGTGCATTAATTGCGGCCCGCTCTGCTGCCTTACGCCGCGCTCCATTGCGGGCATTGATCTCCGGTAAATGTAAACGGCGACCAAATAGCGTTTCGACATAGCCTTTATCAGCGGCCCCTTCCCGAGTGCGTTCCATATATTCTAAAACGCCAGGGAAACGCTCGAAGTATTTATCCATATAATGCTGAGCCTCATGACGCGGAATATCGAGTTGCCGCGAGAGGCCAAATGCCGACATACCATAAATCAAACCAAAATTAACGGCTTTAGCTTTACGGCGCATATCACTGGTCACTTCCTCCAATGGTACAGAGAAAACCTCACTGGCAGTGGCACTGTGCACATCCAAACCGTCAGCGAAGGCACTGAGCAGGCCCTTATCCTGTGAAAGATGGGCCATGATGCGCAGCTCTATCTGGCTGTAGTCGGCAGCGACAATTTTATAGCCAGAGGCGGCAACAAAAGCCTCACGGATGCGGCGACCTTCTTCTGAACGAATAGGAATATTCTGCAGGTTAGGATCGGTCGAGCTTAAACGTCCGGTGGCGGTCACCGCTTGATGATAAGAGGTGTGCACACGTTGAGTTTTCTCGTTCACCATCAGCGGTAGCTTGTCGGTGTAAGTTGACTTCAGTTTAGCGAGCCCTCGGTGCTCAATAATGACTTTCGGCAGTGGATAATCATGCGCCAACTCTTGCAAGACTTCTTCTGCGGTTGAAGGAGCTCCCTTAGGAGTCTTTTTGATGACCGGCAGTTCTAGCTTCTCAAACAAAATCGCCTGTAGCTGTTTTGGCGAGCCTAGATTAAACTCCTCGCCAGCGATATCGAAGGCTTCTTTTTCCAATTCCTGCAAACGCTCACCAAGGCGCTGCGAGTGCTTTGCCAGCATCGTTGAATCAATAGCAACGCCAGTACGCTCAATATCAGAAAGCACGTTAACTAAAGGCAGTTCTATATCGCTAAACACGGTTTTTAAACTGCTATCCGCCTCAACTTTTGGCCACAAATGCTGGTGTAAACGCAAGGTAATATCAGCATCTTCGGCAGCATAAGGAGCCGCCTTTTCTAACTCAATCTGATTGAAGGTCAGCTGCTTTTTACCCTTGCCGGCAATATCCTCAAAGCTAATGGTTTTATGGCCCAGATATTTCAATGCGAGGGAATCCATATCATGGCGAGTACCCACGCTATTAAACACATAGGACTCGAGCATGGTATCGAAAGCAATACCATTAAACTCGATACCAGCATTGGCTAGTACACTTTTATCGTATTTAAGATTTTGTCCTACTTTCGCCTTGTTTGCGTCGGCCAAAATCGGTCCAATTTTTTCCAATACAAGGTCAAGAGGCAGTTGCTCAGGTGCTCCAGGGTAGTCATGGGTAAGCGGCAGATAAGCAGCCTCACCTATAGTCACGGCAAAACTCATACCGACTAGCTGCGCTTCCATGTAGTTCACGCTTGTGGTTTCGGTATCAAAGGCTATGAGCTCAGCCTGATTAAGCTTTTCCACCCAAGTATCCAGCTGCTGCTCAGTTAAAATCGTTTCGTAATGAGCATCACGGGTTGGCACTTCTTGAGTATCGGTGGGGGCATCAAGATGGGTGTCGGTGTTGCTGCCTTTATCCAGCACTTCAGCCAACCAACGACGGAACTCACACTCACCATATAGCTCAATCAGGGCATCGGTATCAGGTTGCTGCAGTTTTAACTGCTCCAAATCGCTGTCGAGTTCAACATCAAGCTTGATCGTTGCTAATTCATAGCTCAGTGGCAGGTGCTCCACGGCATTGCGCAATTTGTCGCCTATTTTGCCCTTGACTTCATCGGCATGGGCAATCACTTCATCGAGAGAGCCGTACTTGTCGAGCCACTTAACTGCGGTTTTAGGACCACATCCCTCTACACCGGGGATATTGTCGACTTTATCACCCATCAAGGCTAAATAATCGATGATACGATCGGGCCCCACGCCGAACTTTTCTTTTACACTATCGGGATCGGAAATACTGCCCGTCATGGTATTGATCAAGGTCACGTGTTCGTTGACCAACTGCGCCATATCTTTATCGCCTGTGGATATCAAAACATGACGCTGCTGCTCACTGGCAATACGTGCATAAGTGCCGATCACATCATCCGCTTCGACACCTTCAATACTAATCAAAGGAAAACCCATCGCACGAATAATATTATGCAACGGCTCTATCTGAGTACGTAAGTCATCCGGCATGGGTGGGCGATTAGCCTTGTACTCACTGTACATATCGTTGCGAAAGGTTTTCCCTTTGGCATCAAAAATCACCACCATGTGCGTAGGGTCATACTGCTTGACTAGACTTTTCAGCATGTTGACTACGCCATAAATAGCCCCCGTAGCTTCCCCTTTAGAATTAGTTAGGTGTGGTGGCGCATGATATGCACGGAATAAATAGGAGGAACCATCAACGAGGATAAGCGGATTTTCTGCGATCTGCGCCATTTTTCAACACTCAAACATGTCAGTTTTTTAATAACGCAAGGATGCCATAAGGCGCTTAAGAAAACGAGTTGCAATTGCTGTTAAGCGCTGTAAATAGAGTAAAAGTAGTGAACTAAAAACCTGTGGATAACTTTGTAGATAAAAACCATGACTTACCCTCCAGGTTCATTTTTCGAATCCAGATAGGTTTGTAACTTATTGTTTTAGTTAGAAAAAGAAAAGACTACGTAATTCGGTTTTCTTTTTTATTTTATTTATCCGATGTGGAAAGTGGCTTTCTAAGGGGCGCTAAGAATGCGTGTACAACGTCCTTTTCGATAACCAGCTACGCATTCTAGCATAAAGGATCAAAGATCCTAGTGATCCTTTATAACTTTTTTCTCTTAATGGCATGAGAGCTGAGCATAAATCAGCGTTGACGGTAGCTACCTAGGATCGTTACCTTACTAGGGCAGAGAATTTTATCTTTCATCTGATCAAGGAGCAAAACAATGGCGAATGTGGCGATAATTTTAAGTGGCTGTGGGGTCTTTGATGGCGCCGAAATTCATGAATCAGTACTGACTTTACTTTATCTTGAGCAAGCGGGCGCGCAGTATCAATGTTTTGCCCCCAATATAGACCAGCACCATGTGATTAATCACTTAACTGGGGGAGAGCAGCAGCAAACACGCAATGTATTGGAAGAAGCGGCGCGTATAGCCCGAGGGGAGATTCTTGATCTCAAAGAGCTTAATGTTAGCGACTACGACGCCCTTATTTTGCCTGGAGGCTTTGGCGCTGCAAAAAATTTATGCGACTTCGCTCTAAAAGGTGCCGATAGCTCATTAAATCCAGAGGTAGAGCGGGTCTGTAAAAGCTTTGCCGAACAAGGCAAACCGGCGGCTTATTTGTGTATCGCGCCAGCAATGATTGCGCACATCTACCCACAAGGCACAAAAGCGACCATAGGTAACGACAACGATACGGCCTCGGCGATGAATGCACTTGGCGCCGAGCATGTGGACTGTGCCGTTGATGACATCGTCGCTGATGAAAAAGCGAAGGTCGTTTCCACGCCTGCCTACATGCTTGCGGGCTCCGTCAAAGAGGCTGCCAGCGGTATCGAAAAAGCCGTGAATAAGCTGTTGAGCTGGGTTTAACGCGATGTGCAACGGCGACAATATTTTGCGCTAGCGCATAAAATGGCTACTTTTTAACGCATTAATGAAATCTAGGCATTTTATAAATCGCTCGCTGCGGTTATAATTTGCCGATATTTCGTCACCAGGTCGTATAGACCGTTAGCACCCGAATGAGCAAAGAAACATGAAGAAACTATCAGCTGCACTGTTACTGTTATCCACTGCTGTTTACGCGCAACCTTACGACAACTCACTCACCGAGGAAGCTATCAAAAAGCGCCTGCAACCTGTTGGTGATGTTTACCTTGCCGGTGAAACTGCTGCTGCCGATGCGGCGCCAAGCGGCCCTCGCAGTGGCGAACAAGTATATCAAGCGGCCTGTTTCGCATGTCATGGTTCAGGTGCACTCGGTGCTCCAAAAACAGCAGCTGACTGGGAACCTCGCCTAGCAAAAGGCATGGATACATTGCTTGATCACGCGATTAATGGTTTCAATGCAATGCCTCCGCGCGGTACTTGTATGGATTGTTCGGATGAGGAAATCCAAGCTGCTATCGACTTTATGGTTAAGCAGTAACTACGACTTGTTAAAGAGTTAAAAAGGGAGGCAATGGCCTCCCTTTTTCGTTCCTAGTATAGAGGTCGATACTCCTTGACCTGAACCAAAAAAGATGGAATATTTGGCGGTTAATAAATAAACAAAAATAACAAATGGCACGTTCAGTGGATGAGTGGTCCCCGCAGGAGCTCAATAAGCTCCAGAAAAAGAATAAACGCCTGAAGGCGTTGCTGCAAAAATACAAGCAGCAACACCACCTCCAACATGCCCTTATTTTACTGTCAGAACAAGCCAGTACCATTCCTGAGCTGTGCTCTTTCTACCCTGCAATTCAACGTCTGCTAGCCGATTACGTACCGAGTAAAAATTTTTATGTGGTCCTGCGTAACCCAGATACAGGACTACTCGAGCTTTCCTACTTCGTTGATCAGAAAGACGGAATACAAACACCCCTAGTTACCGATCAGCATTTTGAGCAAGGTGTGACTGGCTACGTATTTCGTTCTCGGGCAACTGCCTACTTCACTCGTGAAACCATGACGGCAGCGCAGCAACAAGGCAAGTTCAAAATTTTAGGGGCGCAAGCCGAACATTGGCTTGGTGTGCCTATTTATCAAGATACCGATGTGATTGGTGTCATGGTGTCGCAAAGCTATGATGCCAAACAAGGCTATAGCCAAGAGCAAATTGAGCTTTTTGAGGTCATCGCGCTGTATCTAGCAACGGCCATTGAGCGGGTAAAAAAGCGCGAATTACTTGAAAGCCAAGTAAAGCAACGTACTCAAGCATTAACGCTTAGCAACCAAGCGCTTAATGACGAAATTAGCCAACGTAAAAAAGCTTTAGAACGACAGCAAACGTTATTCCAAATATCGGAACTGGCGAGCCAGTCGATCAATATTGATGATGTCTACTACCATGTTCACCAGATCATGAAGTCCATCACCTATGCGGAAAACCTTTATATTGCGCTGTATGATAAAGACAATAATTGGCTTACCTTCCCTTACGCCGTCGATGAGTGCAGCGAAGACTTTGGTCCGCGACCCTTTGCAAAAGGCTTTAGTGAGTTAGTACTAACATCCAAGCAGTGCCAATTAATAGATAGGGCTCGCAGCGAGCAGTTGATTGCTGAGGGTATCATTGAGCGCCAAGGTAAATTAGACCCAAGCTGTCGCTGTACTAGCTGGCTAGGAGCTCCCCTAAAAACAGCGCAAGGAGTGATTGGACTCATTGTTTGCCAGGCATACAACAACAAGTACGACTTCGTGCAAGAGGATGTTGAGCTCATCGCTTACGTCTCCAACCAAATTGCCAACGTACTGCAAAACCATTTATCGCAGCAAGCGCTGCGACAGAGTCACCAAGAATTAGAGTTACGTGTGGCCGAAAAAACGCGGGAGCTACGTCAAGCCAACTTACATTTACAACTACAAATTGATGAGCGCCGTAAAATAGAGCAGCAGCTTTATCATGATGCTCATCATGACTCCCTAACAGGGTTACCTAATCGCAGTTTGTTCTTATCTCAGCTTGAGCGCACATTGGGGCAATATCAGCGCTTTCCTGAAAAAGACTTTGCCGTATTGTTCATCGACCTAGATAAGTTTAAAGATATCAATGATAAGCTGGGTCATCAGTGTGGCGACCAGTTTCTCATTGAAGTGGCGGATAAGCTTAAGCAATGTATTCGCGATCATGATTTGATCGCCCGCCTTGGTGGCGACGAATTTGTCATTTTGCTCACCCAACTCAACGAGCGTCAACAAGCCGAAGATGTTGCCAAGCGCATTATTGCAGTGATGCAGCAACCCTTCTGCAACCAAGGGATTTGTATTCAAAGCGGTGCCAGTATTGGCATTACTTACAGTAAACGCGACTACAGCCATACTGATGAAATCATTCGTGATGCCGATGCCGCCATGTATTATGCCAAACAAACTGGCAAAGGCCGCTTTGAGTTTTATCACCCGCTGCTAGGCTATGGCAACGATCAGCAAGAGCCACATCAACGTCATCATCTAATGGATTTGCACACCCATTTTCGTGCTAGCGACATCGTAAACTTCGACCAGCAGCAGCCTCACGCGCAATTACTCGATGCTTATGGCGAGCATCCGGTGCTCGGGAGTACCAGTTTTGAACAACTTAAGCGTTTTGCCAGTGATAATTACGAGCTCGCTAAGGTAAAGCTCAAACTGCTCAAATATGGCTTTAATCAACACCAGAGCGACATTATGAGTTTACTCAATTGCTCAAGTTTGTTGCTGGATGATAAACACTTTGAGGGGCTTAGTCATTGGGTCGGTCAACTAACGAATAAAGATAAACTTTGCCTGTTGTTCAGTGAAGCCGAGCTGCGCTTTTGTAGCGCTAACCAAATGAAAAATTTAGACAAGCTCTACCAGCAGGGATTGCATATTGGGCTCAATGAGTTTGGTAAAGATCGCTGCGAGTTAAGCTTACTGACCCAGCTGCCCTACTTCTGCGTATTACTCAATGCCACCTTTAGCCGTCGAATATTACAGGACCCACGTTACGATCATATGCTGCAAGGCGTGTTGGCAGTCACACAACTAAATGACTGCATGGTGATCGCTAAAGGGCCCTGTATTCTTAATTATCGCTCGTTGCTTGAGCATCACGGTGTACACCACTTTATTGGTCAGCAACATGCTATTGCCGAGCAACAACCACTACACGCTATTCCTTCTTAAGCATGGCCCTTAAATTAGCCACTCGGGCCTGCCCTTGCTCCATGCGTTGTTGCTGATTTTGTGGGGCTTTTCGTGCTTCGAAAGCCAAATCTTGCTGCGGGAGTTCTTCCACAAAACGGCTAATTTCTGGGGTCATGGTTTCACCAAATTGACGACGGCTTTTGGCATACGTCATCACTAACTCTTGTTGCGCTCGGGTGATCCCTACATAGGCCAAGCGACGCTCCTCTTCAACATTGTCCTCGTCAATACTGGTTTGGTGTGGCAACAGCCCCTCTTCCATACCTACCATAAATACATAAGGATACTCCAAGCCCTTAGAGGCATGCAGTGTCAGTAGTTGCACCGCATCACTGTCATCTTCCTCTTCATTACGCTCCATCATATCGCGCAGGGTGAGCTTCATCACCACCTCTGGTAGGGTGAGGGCTGGATTGTCAGCATCACCAGTGAGCATGTCGGTGATCCAACGATATAACTCAGAGACATTCTTCATGCGCATCTCAGCGGCTTTAGCGCTAGTCGAAGTCTCATATAAATAGGCTTCATAATTAATTTGTCGCACTAAATCTTTCACCGCCTCAAGGGTGTCACTACGTTGGCAGTTATCGGCTAACTCCACGACCCACCGAGCAAACCCCATTAACGCGTTAAAACCTCGCCCTTGTAAACGCTGTGCTAGCTCGGGCTCAAAACATGCAGCAAATAAGCTAATGTGCTTGTCATTCGCCAACGAACCCAGCTTCTCCAAGGTCATAGGGCCAATTTCACGCTTGGGAGTGTTAACGATGCGCAAAAACGCATTATCGTCATCTTGGTTTACTAGCAATCGCAGGTAAGCCATCATGTCTTTGATTTCTGCGCGCGCAAAGAAGGACATGCCACCACTGATTTTATAGGGTATACGGTTACTCATTAGCGCCTTTTCAAACACCCGCGCTTGGTGATTACCGCGATATAAAATAGCGTAGTCGCGGTAGCTTGTGCGCTTGGTAAACTTATGAGAAATAATCTCTGCTACCACACGTTCGGCTTCGTGCTCCTCATCGCGAGTACCAATGACTTTAATCTGATCACCAAAGCCCAGCTCACTAAACAGTTTTTTATCAAAAACATGCGGGTTATTGGCAATGAGAATATTAGCCGCCTTGAGAATGCGTCCAGCACTACGGTAATTTTGCTCTAGCTTGATAAGACGCAGATGTGGGTAGTCTTTACTCAATTGTACAAGGTTTTGTGGCTTTGCCCCGCGCCACGAATAAATAGATTGGTCATCATCACCTACGACAGTAAAGCGCGCCCGCTGACCGACCAATAGCTTAACCAATTGGTATTGGCTGGTATTGGTATCTTGATATTCATCCACCAGCATATAACGAAAGCGGTTTTGCCAACGCTCACGCACCTCGGCATGGCTATTGAGCAATAACGTCGGGATCATAATCAGATCGTCAAAGTCGAGCGCATTGTAAGCACGCAACTGGGTTTGATAGCGGGCATAAAGTTGTGCAAAAAGGGCTTTTTGTTGCTCTCGAGCAGCCGCAATTGCCTGTTGTGGCAAGATCAGCTCGTTTTTCCAGTCGCTGATTTGCATTTTCAACAACTTAAGTAAGTCTTTGTCACCATCGAGCTCGTCTGCGGTCAGCTCATTGAGAAGCTGATTCGTATCTTGGTCGTCAAAGAGTGAAAAGCCTGCTTTGAAACCTAAGGTTTTCAACTCTTTTTTAATTATCTCTAAGCCGAGGGTATGAAAGGTGGATACCCACAGCCCTTTGGCCTCTTGCTTACCTAAAGTTTGCGCAACGCGCTCACGCATTTCCTTGGCAGCCTTGTTGGTGAAGGTTACCGCTGCGATGTTACGAGCTCGATACTCACACTGCTGAACCAAATAAGCTATCTTATTAGTGATCACGCGGGTTTTACCAGAGCCCGCACCAGCGAGGACGAGACAAGGCCCGCTAATGTATTTCACTGCTTCGTTTTGTTGAGGGTTGAGCTTCATAAAACCTAATCTGAGTATCCGTGGGCTACGTATTTTATCTTATTAGCGCAAGTGATACAGCCGCGATATCAGGGCCGTGACAAATAAATAAGTATGCTCTAACGCAAACTGTATTGTGACTTGGTTTAGATACAGCGTATATAAACGCTACTCTAAGGCAAACAAGTTGTTATTTGTGCTTGAGGTTAGTTACACTTAAGTATGCGAGAAAAGGAGCTGTGCAATGATAAACCCTGCAAAAATTGAAGAAATTGCTCGCCAGATTGGCAGTAACATGCCTAAAGGCATGCGCGATATGGCCGAAAACTTTGAAAGTAAAACTAAACAAGTACTGCAAAATAAACTCTCAGAGATGGACTTCGTGAGCCGTGAAGAGTTCGATATTCAAAGCCAAGTGCTAGTAAGAACACGTGAAAAGCTGACGGCGCTAGAGCAAAAAGTAGCGCTTTTAGAAGCGCAAATTCAGGGTAACCAAGAAAACCAAGACGAAGATTAATTCGAGTCTAGACTGGCTGCCCAACTATTCGTTATTGCGCATTAGCTCTCACGCGCAAGGCAACGTTGTGCAGCGCCTCTTTGTAGCTGCTGTGTAGCTCTTGATGACAGCGAACCACGGCATCGAGATCATGTAAACGGCCGTTTTCAAGCCCATACACCCAACCATGCACTGTCAACGGCTGCTCTCTAGCCCATGCATCTTGTACTATGTTGGTACGGCAAACATTACGTACTTGTTCAATCACATTAAGCTCGATTAAACGAGCCAGACGCTGAGCCTCAGGTGCGCTATTTAACAGTGATAAATGCTGGGCTTTAACGTCATCAACGTGGCGTAACCAATTATCAATCAGCCCCAGCTTGGCCTCATCAAGTACCGCCTTAACGCCGCCACAGCCATAATGGCCCACCACCATAATATGCTGAACTTTCAAAACTTCTACTGCATATTGCATCACCGACAAACAGTTATGATCAGTGTGCACCACAACATTCGCGACGTTGCGATGAACAAATAACTCGCCCGGCATAAGGTCTACTATTTGGTTTGCAGGGACTCGAGAGTCTGAACAACCAATCCACAAATACTTAGGGCTTTGCTGCTGCGATAACTTTTGAAAAAATTCTGGGTCATGGTCCGTAGTTCGTTCAGCCCATTGCCTATTACTTTCAAAAAGGTGACCTAGATTCTTCATTGCATCTCACTGTTTATGCTGGCTTCAATTAAGATATTACGAGGTGTGATTTCAGTTTCGCAAAACTCACTGAGGCCCACCTGATAATTGTGTTGCTGCAAATATAAAGCACGATCTAACACCAGCCAAACTTCTATTGCTCTTCTAAAGAGATGTCTTACCAGTTCGATTCGCTCCGTCATGCGCTTCCTTTGCTCTGCGAGCTTCAAATAGCGTGCAAAATCACACTTTGCTGGCAGGGTTAAACCCTTTTCTCGTGCCGCCCACAAACAAAAATCTGAGAATTCACCGCTGAATATTTGCTTACCGACCGAAGGCACGGGTGTGTACTGTGAGCGTTTAAATTGCTCACGCACCAACTGATCAAACCCGAGTCGCCATAACACCTCTTTTTGCCGCACGCGCCGCACTCGCTGTGGTGCTGTCACAGTTTGTTGCAGCGCAAGTTTTAGATCACTGCTGGTCAACCGCAATGAGCTTGCCTGTGCAGCTGCGCTCATTGGTTGGTAATAGTCGCCATTGATAAACAAATGATAGCAACAGGGAGAGATTGAAATACGCGGTGTTTGCTGCTGACAGGCCTGACGCAACAAGGATTGATGCAAGCCACCGCAAGCATGCAGGGCAACAGCGTGATCACACTGCTCAATTAGGGCACTAAAATCATCTGTCAGTACATTACCTTGGTGAAAGTGAATCGGTAAGTTTAGCTTATCCGCTAGCTGTTCACCTTGCTCACATAGGTGCTGCTGAATTTCCACACTGTGTACGGGCGCCTGATGTTGGTGCGCGAGGAGGCGCCCAAGATGACCTTTACCCGCACACCACTCCAAGATGGTACTGCCTTCCTGCACAGGGGCGAGGCCATCAACAAAGCACTGTAGCTGGGTCAATTTACGGCCTTTAATACCATTACTTAGCCAAAATGGTAGCGCTTTAGGCTGTGCTTGTGTGCTGATAGGCAAATCGGTTAGTTCTGGCAACTGCGAAAGCTGGTCAATATGAGTACTGAAGTAGCCTATTAACTGTGATGGTTGGGCATCAAGCTCAGCCACTTGCTCATCACTGAGATTCTCCAGTACCGTTGTCAGTTCAGGCCAAGGATAGTGCTCGCATGAAAATGCCACACATTGCCAGTAACCTCGAGTGTCATTAAGCAATTGATCTAGGCGTTGAAAGTGCGATGTTAACGATGGCATGAGAAAAACTAACGGACTGCAATTGTTAGATTATATCAAATCGCTTGGCTCAAGCGCAGAAAACTTTATCTCGCTACTATACTATTTAGATTTTCGCGCTTGCACCACGAGTCGAACATAAGTCGGAACGGCAACTAAGATGATGGCAATAGCCAGAATGAACATCCACGACAAGCGCATACCACTTTGTTGCATTGGCTGATACATAAAACCGCGAAAGTACTCCTGCATAAGTTTATCATCCAGTGCATAAAGCTCTGCAATCAGTCGCCACCGCGCATCAGACATTGCACCTAGCGTACTGCCCGTTCGCATCATCAAAGGTTTGAGTTGGTCTGCTTCAAAAGCCAGCTCTTGTAGGCTTTTATCAACGGCATAATGACGCTTAGTGAGGGCAATACTGTGCTGTAGGTTGAGTAACGCGTAACGCCAACCCCGCATGCTCGCTTGATAAAAACGCGCGACCACTTCAGGCTGAGCATCAAGGAAGGTCTGTGATGTAAACAACACGTCACCGTATACATTGAAGCCATGTTGCTTTGGGCATACGAGACGGTAATCAATACCTTGCTGCGCCAAGGTATAGGGCTCGTTGGTAATGTACACCTGAATGGCATCGAGACGCCCTTCAATCCAAGCAGCCAATGGCGCCTGAGCACCAATATCAACAATCTCTGGCTGTATGCCTTCATTGGCAAGCATAGTGATAAGCTCAGCATTCTCACTGGCGCTAAGCGAGCTGATTTTCTTACTATCGAAATCTTGCGGAGCGAATATTGGTGAGTGTTTCTTTACTAGCCAGCAATAGGGAGAGGATTGCATCAGTGCGGCCATTGCGACTACAGGCTGGCCCCGCAGACGATGCTTAAGCAAACCGGAGTGACTGATACCAAACTGAGCATGATTATCGAGCACCTTGGCCACGCTGTCAGTGTCGTTACCAACAGCCTCGACAATGTCGACCTCTAAGCCCAGGTCACGGTAATAACCCAGCTCTTTGGCAACATAATAACCTGCAAATTGAAATTGATGTCGCCATTTTAACTGTAAGGTCACTTTCGTAGGGCTGGCCATTACTAAAAAAGGGCCACAAAGCAAAAATAAACTCAGTAGGCCCCTTTTCCATTCCATGCGCTGCTTCACTGTACTTCCTTGTGCTAATGCTGCTAATACTATATTAAAGCTTAGGCTTAAATACCAGCTTGTTGGGCAATTTTACCCTCCTCTTCGCAGCCGTTGTGTGCGAGAAACTGCTGATAACATAAATTACCTGTTTCTTCTACAAACCCATATCCAAGGCGTTTCAAATGCTCATCAAAGGCATTGTAATCTTGCCCGGGTACTTCAAATGCCGCCAACACATTACCCAGCGCAGCCCCATGATTACGATAGTGGAATAAGCTAATATTCCATTTGCTCCCCAAAGTATCGAGAAACCGCGCTAGAGCACCTGGGTATTCGGGAAATTCAAAGCGCAACACCCGCTCTTGCAGCTGCTGTGTTGGCTTGCCGCCAACCATATAACGCACATGTAATTTAGCAAGCTCGTTGTCGGACATATCAACATAGTGGTAGCCTTGATATTCAAGCTCACCGAGTAGTTCTTCAAGCTCACTAACACCTTGACGCAACCCGATACCAACAAAGATTTGTGCTTCACCCGGGCCGGCATAACGGTAATTAAACTCAGTGATCGCACGCCCGCCTAGACATTGGCAAAAGCGCTTGAAGCTACCTTTCTCCTCTTTAATGGTCACCGCCAATAACGCCTCGTTCTTCTCACCGAGCGCTGTTCTCTCGGCGATGTGGCGAAGACGATCAAAATTTAAGTTCGCCCCGGAGAGCACCGCCGCTAAATTAGTACCTTGCTGAGCCTGTGTTGTCGCCCATTTTTTTAGCCCTGCCAAAGACAGCGCGCCAGAGGGCTCCGCTACTGCCCGCGTGCTGACGAAAATATCTTGTACCGCAGCGCAAATCTCATCACCACTGACAGTCACGACTTCATCGCAAAACTGCTGCGCCAGACGAAAGGTTTCGCTGCCGATGGTCTTCACCGCAACGCCATCGGCAAAACTGCCCACCCGCTCCAGCTCTACAGGTTTTCCAGCCGCCATAGCCGCTTGCAAACAGGCGCTTTCCTCGGCTTCAACAGCAATGATGCGGATGTCTGGGCGCAGTGATTTAATATAAACCGCCATACCGGCTAACAAACCGCCGCCACCAACCGGGACAAACACCGCATCCAATTGCGGAAGCTGCTGCATTAACTCACGCGCAATCGTGCCTTGGCCAATGATCACATCGGGATCGTCGAATGGCGGCACAAATACCGCCTGCAGTTGCTCGGCCAGTTTTAAGGCATGGGCTTTTGCGGCATCAAAGTGATGGCCGTGTAAAATCACCTCACCGCCGAAGCCACGTACTGCATTGACCTTAATCTGCGGCGTGGTAAGGGGCATCACGATAATGGCCTGATGCCCTAACTCGGTGGCACTTAACGCCACTCCTTGCGCGTGATTACCGGCTGACGCAGTGATCACCTTACTGCCTTTTTCTAGCTGCCTTAACTTGTTATAAGCCCCCCGCAACTTAAAGGAGTAAACGGGTTGTTGGTCCTCACGCTTAAGCCACACCTTGCACCCTAGTTTTTGCTCTAATGCAGTCAGTTCACTGACCTCAGTAAACTTAACCAAAGGCTCCATATTGGCTTGGATAATAGCGCGAAAATAGTCAAGCTCGGAGGCGGCCATCAGCTTAGCTCCTCAAGCTTTTCAAGGTCGCGAACAGCGCCTTTATCCGCACTGGTTGCCAATAGCGCATACGCCTTGAGTGCGGCTGTTACGGGACGATTACGCTTGAGCGGCTTATATGCATCTTTGCCACGTTGCTGCTGTTTTTGTGCCCGCGCCTCAAGCTGCTGCTGCGATAAACTCAGATTGATACCCCGATTGGGGATATCGAGTACCACTTCATCCCCATCTTCGACTAAAGCAATCGCACCGCCACTGGCAGCCTCAGGAGAAACATGACCCACAGAAAAGCCCGACGTACCACCGGAAAAGCGGCCATCGGTAATAAGCGCACAGTCCTTGTCTAAAGCCATGGATTTTAGATAACTAGTCGGGTACAGCATTTCCTGCATGCCTGGGCCGCCCTTGGGACCCTCGTAGCGGATCACCACCACATCGCCTTTTTGTACTTGGCCGCCTAAAATGCCTTCGACTGCATCGTCTTGTGATTCAAATACTCTAGCAGTGCCTTTAAACACTAACATGTCATCACTGACCCCCGCGCTTTTCACAATACAGCCGTTGGGAGCTAAGTTGCCATAAAGCACCGCCAGCCCACCATCTTGGCGAAAGGCATGTTCGACACTGCGAATACAGCCCTGCTCACGGTCCAAGTCCATCTCTTGCCAACGGTAATCCTGACTCATGGCTTTGGTGGTGCGGATGCCAGCAGGACCTGCACGGTAAAATGTGCGCGCCGCCGTGTTCTCTTCTTTGCTGGCATCATAGCGAGCGATCACCTCGCCAAGGTTGGCCCCACCGACGTGGCCGACGGATAAATCCAGCTTATCCGCTTTCGCCAATTCGTTGAGAATGGCCATAATCCCGCCAGCGCGATGCACATCCTCAATATGGTATTGCTGCGTCGCAGGAGCGACTTTACATAAAAATGGGGTGCTGCGTGAGAGCCTATCAATGTCATTCATATCGAAATCTACCCCAGCCTCTTGGGCGGCGGCTAATAAATGCAGCACCGTATTGGATGAACCGCCCATGGCGATATCCAACGTCATCGAGTTCATAAAAGCAGCCTGATTGGCGATATTACGCGGCAGCACCGAGTCGTCTTCTTGGCCATAATAACGCTGACATAAATCAACGATGCGTTGACCGGCTTCAACATAAAGCTGCATCCGGTCCTTATGCGTTGCTAAGGTGGTGCCGTTACCTGGAAGGGCCAGGCCTAGGGCTTCCAATAAACAATTCATCGAGTTGGCAGTAAACATACCCGAGCACGAGCCACAGGTTGGACACGCAGAGCGCTCTACTTGTTCTGAGTCTTCATCGCTGACGCTAGGGTCGGCGCCTTTGACCATGGCATCAACCAAATCTAATTTAATGTCGATATCCGCAAGGCGAGTTTTGCCCGCTTCCATCGGCCCGCCAGAGACGAAGATCACCGGAATATTTAATCGCAATGCGGCTAACATCATCCCTGGGGTGATTTTGTCACAGTTAGAGATACATACCATGGCATCGGCACAGTGAGCATTAACCATATACTCCACCGAATCGGCAATGAGGTCTCGTGACGGCAGAGAATACAGCATGCCGCCGTGACCCATGGCGATACCGTCATCAATGGCGATGGTATTAAATTCACGTGGCACCCCACCGGCATCACGAATGGTGTGTGCCATTAGCTCGCTGAGCTGGTTCAAATGCACGTGCCCCGGCACGAACTGAGTGTATGAATTAACCACCGCGATAATCGGTTTTTTAAAATCGCTGTCGTTCATGCCGGTCGCTCGCCAAAGCGCCCGAGCCCCTGCTCTTTTGCGTCCTTCGGTGGTTGTTGCGCTACGCAGTTTTGCCATGTTTACCTCTATATATTTGCAAGCGCAGCCGTGGCTGCCTTGACTTACCTCATTCCCAAAATGGTGGTGCTAGTGGCACCTCGTCGTTAGTCGTTTACGTACTCTAGCCAGCCGCGCGGGTCTTCACTGCGCCCTTTGACCAAATCAAAATAGGCGGTTTGCAGCTCTTCGGTGATAGCGCCACGCTGGCCTTCGCCGACCTGAATTTGGTCGACACTGCGCACCGGAACGACCTCGGCGGCCGTACCGGTCATAAAGAATTCGTCGGCAAGGTACAATGCCTCACGGGCAATTGACTCTTCACGTACTTCATAACCGCGCTCTTTGGCAAGCGTCATAATGGTGTCGCGGGTCAGGCCAGGTAAAATACAGGCGGTGGTCGGTGGCGTGTATAGCACACCATTTTTAACCACAAAGAGGTTTTCGCCTGCTCCTTCACTCAAACACCCATTGGTGTCTAAGGCGATGCCTTCAACATAGCCGTTACGCTTGGCTTCACCTGATATAAGCTGCGAAGACAAATAGTTGCCGCCCGCTTTTGCCGCCGTGGGCATGGTATTAGGCGCCAGGCGGTTCCATGAAGAGATACATACATCAACGCCTTGAGCGAGACTGTCCTCACCGAGATAGGCGCCCCACTCCATGGCCGCTACGGTGACATCGGCTAGGTGTGATTTGGGGTTTAACCCCAAGCCAACGTGACCTAAAAAGGCAAACGGGCGCAGATAAGCATCGCTAAAGCCATTTTGTTTCACCGCTTCTTTACACGCCTGATTTAACTCTTCCAGTGAAAACGGGATTTCCATGCGGTAGATTTTTGCCGAATCAAAGAGCCGCTTCATATGGTCAGTTAAACGAAAAATAGCCGGCCCATTAGCGGTGTCATAGGCACGGATCCCCTCAAATACCGAGCTACCATAATGTAAGGCATGGCTTAATACGTGCGTGGTGGCTTGCTGGTAAGGGATCATCTCGCCGTTGTGCCAGATTAGTTCGGATGTTTGTGTCATGTGTTAATACCTTCTTATAAATCCGTGTTGCTGTGCGCCTTGCTGGTCGCAGCGCTAAATCGCTTGTTGTTGTCGTTGTTGCAAAGTCACGCTTTGCACATCTACCAGCTTATTCAGTTGTTGCGTTAAAAGATAGATGGGTTTGTCGCTGTCGACAGTCATATTGATAGCATAATGCTCTTCACTGCTGGCTAATTCCAACGCCGTTAGCTTGAAACCACGGTGGCGAGCAACTCGTAAAAAGCGTTCAACGGCGACGGTTTGATTGGCAAGATGTAAAGTTAAGCGATGTTTCATGGTTGCCCCTGTTGGTTTGTTTGCGTCAGCATTTGATCGTTCGCGGCACCTGGCGGTACCAATGGCCAGACGTTATCGGCATCATCAATACACACATGCAGCAAATACGGGCCGTCACTGCTGTGTAACTCGCTAAGCGCAGCTTGTACTTGCTCCTGCGAAGTGATGCAGCGCCCTGCGATGCCAAAAACGCGCGCTAAGGCGACAAAATCTGGATTGTCAGAAAGGGTTGTTTCACTGTAGCGTTCAGCGAAAAAAAGCTGCTGCCATTGGCGCACCATACCCAACCTTTGGTTATCAATAACCACAATTTTGATATCTAAATTATTACGGCGGATGGTGGCCAGCTCTTGAATATTCATCATGATGGAGCCATCACCAGAGACCACCACCACGGTATCTTCGGGACGGGCGATTTTCGCGCCAATGGCAGCAGGTAAACCAAACCCCATGGTCCCGGCCCCGCCGCTACTTAAGTGGTTGCTCGGGTGGCTAAATTGCATGTGCTGCGCGACCCACATTTGGTGCTGACCAACGTCACAACATACCACTGCATCGGCACTTAGCTGCTGCGACAGTTGATTAAGTAAAGCTGGTGCATACACGGCTTCACCGGGGTAGTCGTAGCGCCACGCATGCTCTTGGTTTAGCTTCTCAACATAGTTACACCACTGCGGCTCGCTGACAAAACATTGCAATTGCGGCAGTGATATTTTTAAATCCGCCACCAGCGATGCATCTGTAGGCTTTCGCTTGCCTACTTCAGCAGCATCGATATCAAGGTGCACAACTTTCGCGTTCGCCGCGAACTTAGTCAGGTTGCCGGTCACGCGATCGTCAAAACGGGCACCAATACACAACAACAGGTCACATTCTTGTACCGCCAAGTTAGCGGCCTTAGTGCCATGCATACCTAACATGCCCAAATTAAGTGGATAATCAGGTGTGACGCTACCTAACGCCTTAAGTGTTTGCACCGCTGGCATATTGGTCTTGTATAGAAACTGCATGAGCTGTTGCTGGGCTCCAGCACTTTGAACCCCACCACCGATATAGGCCACTGGCCGCTGAGCTTCGCTTAGCAGCTGATTAGCCAATTGAACTTGTTGTTGGCAAGGTTGCGACGTCGGCTCTGATTCGGCTAGCCAAGGCTGGTAATGCGCCTCATTCATTTGAATATCTTTCGGGATATCAACAAGCACAGGGCCTGGACGACCACTTTGAGCTAAGTGGATGGCTTGTTGCAGGGTATGCGCTAAATCTTCACTGCGCTCAACCATAAAACTGTGTTTAGTGCATGAAAGAGACATTCCCAAGACGTCAACTTCTTGGAATGCATCCGAGCCGATTGCCGCTGTGGGTACCTGCCCAGTGATAGCTAATAACGGCACGGAGTCCATCATGGCATCGGCAAGGGCGGTGATCAGGTTTGTGGCCCCTGGGCCACTAGTGGCCATGCACACACCCAGTTTGCCACTACTGCGTGCATAACCCACAGCGGCGAAGCCCGCTCCTTGCTCATGGCGAGTTAAGTAATGAGTGACTGGAGATTCATAAAGGGCATCGTAAATGGGCATGATGGCCCCACCAGGGTAACCAAATACCTCGTTTATGCCCTCTTTGGCTAATATGTCGATCACTAATTCTGCGCCAGTCATTTTTCCTCATTCCTCAATGTGTTGGCCCATAAACGAAGAAGCCCCCCGAACTTTTCAGTGCGGGGGGCTTCTTTGCGAAATTACTTTTTTAACGCACTACAAAGCCCCCGTGGTAATAATAATCACCACGACGTTAATCACTAGGACTAGGCTAAGTTGCGTATTCAACATGTACTTTTCGCTTCGCTTTTTTAAGTTTGTTACCGCATTTCTGCGCTCTTTTTCTATTAGTACCTTGGCAGCCCCTCTAAGTCAACCATAAAAACAATGCGAAACAACTAAAAATCAAGACGTCAATCACATAAAAAAACCCCAAAAGCCAGTTAAGAGAAAAATAATTCCAACTTTTTCATTGCAACATTAAAACGTATTTAACATAGTGTGCTGTAACAGCTGAATATTTTTAGTAAAAATGGTCAGCCAATAGGCTAAATTACCGAACTCAGTTACACTGGCTAAAAACAACTACCTCTGGATACCATTATGAAAAAAACCTTCTGGTCACTGCTGTACATTTGTTTTGCATTTTTCACTCAGCTCTGCCTCGCAAACACCATTCCGGCACTGTGGCAAGTGGAGAAAAATGGCGTTACTTCCTATTTGTTTGGCACTGTGCATGTTGGTGATGAAGCAATGAAAGGCCTCCCCTCTTATGTTGAGCAAGCAATTAGCCGCAGTGATAAAGTGGTCGTTGAAGTAGATATTAGCGCGCTCTCACCTATGCAAATTCAACAACGCTCCATGCCGCTAATGATGCTGCGTAACGGCCGCACGCTAGAAACTGAACTGAGTAGTAAAAATTATCAACGCCTCAGTGACTATTTTGCACAAAAGAGTATTAATATTGCCATGTTCTCGGGCTTGAAGCCTTGGGCCGTTTTACTCACTATGGTGCAAATCGAGTATCAAAATGCAGGCTATTCAGAGCAAAACGGAATCGACAAGCAAGTGTTAGCTAAGGCAAACGCAATAGGTAAGCCGATAATGGAGCTCGAGTCGCTAGAGCAGCAACTAGAAATGTTCAGCGCCTTAGATAATTACGCTGATGAAATGGTCAACGATACTTTTCGCCAACTCAAAGACCTCGACCACTATTTTGCTCGATTGATCAGCGCGTGGAAGCAGGGAGATACAGACATACTGAGGCAGTACTACCACGATGCTTTTGATGACTCTGAATTCGGCCAACTTAACGAGCATATTTTACTTATTGAGCGTAATCAAAACTGGGTCGCACAACTTAGCCAGCCAATGCAGCAGCAGTCACTGTTTATCGCCGTAGGTGCGCTCCATTTGCCGGAAAAAAATGGGCTCGTTAACCTACTGCGCGAACAAGGTTTCACGGTTACGAAAAAGCAGCCCTCTCAGTAACGTGTTTTTTCAACAACGCGCTCAACTGCTGAGTGTTGACCGGCTTGTTAAGTACGGCATTGGCGCCGACAGTGATACTCTGCGCGATGCGATGCTCGTCTTGACTGGCAGTCACCAAAAAAATAGGCACGCTGAGCGCTAAGCGCTCACGAATCTCAATAATGGTACTTATGCCGTCTTTGTTTGGCATATTTAAATCCATTAATACACATTGATAGTGATGTTCTAGTAATTTATCGAGTGCTTGCTCACCATCATCAACAATGGTGGTGTTAAAGCCTATTTGCTGAGCTTGTTTAGCAAGCACTAACTGATTTATTGGGTTATCTTCAACAATCAGAATATCGCCATGCTGGCTGCTTGGCTCTAACCGGGCTTTGTCGATAGTAAGTACGGGCCAAGTTAGCTTGGCCTCAGTGCCTGTTGTGGTGCTACAAATCGTAAGGCTTCCACCCACCTCTTGAGCCAACGCATACACGAGGCTGAGACCTAATTTAGCGCCCTGAAAGTGCTGTACCTGCTCGGTGTTGTAATACAAAGCATGCTGCTGAGCAGCCTCAATATCAGCAGTGGCAATGCCATCGCCGTTATCTTTAACGACAACACTCAGCAGCCCAGCTGGTTCATGGTATTCAAATTGCGCATGCACCGCAGCGCGCGTATGTATAAAGGCGTTGCTCAATAGCTGATTAACTGCTTGGATTAACTGCTTGGATTAAATGCAGATGATCAGTTTGTGCTTGAACAGGTAGGCTATCTTCACCCTCGACACTCAATCGCTGCAGGGTTTCAGACTTAAGCTGCCAAGGCGCCAATATTGCACTCACGGTTTGCTTTAATGACTGCTCGGTCACTAAAGTAGTAAACGCTCCCGACTTAAGCTTCTGTAATTCCAACATTTCTTGCACTAGCGCCTGCAAATGTCGGGCGCAGCCCAATGCCGTTTGCTGTTCTTCGCGACCAGCCGCAGTACGAGAGTCCAATAGGCCAATAATCCCCGTAATTGGCGTCATTAGCTCATGACTCATATTAGCTAAAAAGTCAGATTTTACCCGATGCGCATGCGCGGCTTGACGCCGTTGGTAACGAAGCCGATAAAAAATAGCTGACACTCGACGTGTCAAAGGATTAAAGATGAGCCACCACTCACATAAAATAGTAGCAATGGCTGCCAGCGTTAAAAGGGGAATAACAAGCTGTAAATGTTCTATTTTTTGCTTAGATTCTGACTCTAAAACGGTGACAACAGCATCTAAGTCCTGCAATAACGACAGTAGTTTTTGACCCTGAAAAGCACTTAAAGGTGCATCGCTGCGACTCGCTAACTGCACATACTGGCGCACCCGACCATCCAAGCCCTGCTGGTGATAAAGCGCCAGCACCTGAGGGCTTTGCTGCACCAACTGTGAGCCTAATAAAAACTCATGGTTATTGTAAAAGCGCATAGTGGCACGAGCGAGTTGCTGCTGCTCAAATCTTACAGCACGGTCATTGACGGCCAATTTATGTAATGCAATCTTCTGCGAAAGCATCCGTTGCATACCCGCAATATTTATCACTTTTGCGTCATTTCGCTGCATATCGATACTTTTCATCACATACACTGTAGAGCTAAGTATGACAACAACAAGCATACTGGCTGCCCAGAAATAACGTTTTTGTAAGTGTTTGGTAAGACGTTGCATAAGAGGGGCCTTTGCAATAACTCCTTAATACTGACACAAAATCAGCCTTTGTAAAATTTGTTCTCGCTTTGGCGTTGACAGCGTTAAGCATAAAGTGATTGAATAAAAAGGCACCCTTATTGAGTCGGCCGCATGTGCTGTGGTCGCAAGGGCTAGAAGAGGAGCGTCATTCAGGTAGTTATGGGAAGGAGAGCAAACTCCAAAGCACCATAACGAGGGGAATGTACGCCGAGAGACCTGTAAAGTTTGCTACTTACTGTCTCGGGCGCATGGGTTGAATCCCAGCGACTGTCACCATTAGCGCTTAGCGCTATGTTTTTGGTGGAGAGCTTCTGGTCTTAGTAACGCTGGGCCCATTTGGCTCTGTGTTTTAAGCCCATTCGCTCTTCGAATTTAACCAGTTCGATGCGAGGCGGGCAACCCCTTCCTAATTCAATCGAACTCGCACTAAGTTCGTGAGAGATGACTACAACTCATTCTTTAGCAGATACCATTGTCTGGACAGCATTGATCACTCCGATGCATGCTGACGGCAGTATTGACTTCAATACCTTAACTCTACTTGTGCGCGAGCAAGAGCAAGCGGGAAACGGCATTCTTATTCTTGGCTCTACTGGTGAAGCTCTGGCTCTCAGTATAGATGAGCAACAAGCCGTGGTTCGTCACGTTACGGCGCTCACCTTGCGTGTGCCACTGATGGTTGGCGTGGGCGGTTTTAACCTTAGCCAACAACTACAATGGCTTAGTTTTTGTAACCAACACCCCATAGACGCCTACCTTCTGGGAGCGCCCCTATATGCTAAACCGGGTATTCAAGGGCAGCTACATTGGTACTCGGCACTGCTGGATGCCAGCAAAAAGCCGTGCATGTTGTACAACGTGCCCGGACGCGCTGCAGTCAGTATTCCCCCCACAGTCTTAGCACAGCTACAGCAGCACCCTCTGTGCTGGGCACTTAAAGAAGCCAGCGGTGATATTGCACAATTTGAGGCTTACCGCGAAGCCGCGCCTGAGTTAGCGATTTTCAGTGGCGACGACGCGCTGATGCCTTATTTTGCTCAGGCCGGTGCAACGGGCCTTGTATCTGTGGCAGCCAACGTCTGGCCACAGCAGACACAGCACCTGGTACAACAATGCCTTCAAGGGCAAAGCATCAATGCCTTTGTAACCTGGCGCAGTGCAATTGATGCGCTGTTCAGTGCAGCCAATCCAGTGCCCGTTAAGTGCCTTTTGCATGCTCTTGAACGCCTCAACAGCCCGATGTTACGACCCCCATTAAGCCACCTTGAGCTTAATGACACACAACCACTTCTTAATGCCCATGAACGCATTGTTGCGTGGGCACATTGATAAAATTAGTTAACAAGGTACCTCAGTTATGAGTTGGTTAGACTTACTAAATGACCTCGAAAGCGGCCACGTACGCGCCGCAACACAAGACGAACACGGCCAATGGCACGCCAATGTGGACGTAAAAAAAGGCATTCTCGAAGCCTTCAAAAATGGTAATAACACCGAGTTTGCGGGCGGCTTTGTTGATAAGCATAATCTAGCTCCTCGCGGTTTTAGCGCCCAAGATAATATTCGCATGGTGCCTGGCGGTAGTGCTGTGCGTCGAGGCGCTTACGTTGCCCCTGGCACCATCATCATGCCACCTGCATATGTCAATATTGGTGCCTTCATCGACAGTGGAACTATGGTCGACAGTCATGCCTTGGTAGGGTCATGTGCGCAAGTGGGCAAAAACGTTCACCTTAGCGCCGCCGTGCAATTAGGTGGCGTGCTCGAGCCAATTGGCGCTAACCCTGTGGTGATTGAAGATGATGCCTTTATCGGCGCGGGCTGTGTCATTGTCGAAGGGGTGGTGGTCCGCCAAGGTGCGGTACTCGCCCCTGGTGTACGTTTAAGCGCCACTATCCCAGTATATGACTGCGTTAACGAGCGACAACTCGATAAGGGCGAAGCGATTCCGGCCAATGCCATTGTTATACCTGGCTCCCGCCCAAGCTCTAGCGCTTGGGGACGCGAACAAGGGCTCAGTATGAGCTGTGCGCTTATTGTAAAGTATCGCGATCAGCACAGCGATGCATCGCTGGAGTTAGAAGAGGTATTACGCTAATGCCTGTCTCTGGCGCATTGTTAAACGCTTTTGATACGCTCACTCAGGAGCGCCAGGAACCTTGCTTTGTTTACGATCTTGACAGTCTGCGTAAGCACCTTGATGAGCTGATGGCGCAAGATGTGGTGAAGTTATGGTATGCGGTAAAAGCGAATCCTTTATCTGCGGTTATCGATACTCTGGCAGCCGCTGGCTTTGACTTTGATGTCGCCAGCAGTGGCGAGCTCAACCAGGTGCTTTCACAACATGTTGGTGCACAACGTATCCTCAACACTGGGCCGGCAAAATCGCGCCAGCAGTTAGGCGAATTTTTAGACGCTGGGGTGCGTACCTTTGTGTTGGAGAGTATCAATCAAGTTCGCTGGCTTAATGAACTGGCATATAACCAGGGGATTGAAGTGGATGTGCTGCTCAGAGTGCAGTTGCGCTGGCCAGAGGGTGAGCGCAATCCGCTCGGTGGCAATACCCTGACTCCGTTTGGCTTAGCGCCAGAGCAGTGGCAAGAGCTCTACTTAGCCGACTACCCTGCGCTGAATTGCATTGGCCTGCATATTTTCCAGTGGGGCAACATGCTTGATGCGGCCCAGTTGCTTCACCTATGGCAAAGCATGTTAGCGCCATTACAAGCACTCTGTGAACGCCTTGGTTTTGCCATGCAAGTACTGGATTTAGGTGGCGGTTTAGGCGTTCCTTATGACAGCGAAAGCAGCCCGCTAAATTGGCAGGATGTGCTCGGCGCACTGCGCGATATTAAGCGCCAAAGCGGAGTAAGAGAGTTGTGGATGGAGTTGGGCCGTTACGCCGTCGCACAATGTGGTTACTATTTAGACCCCGTGATTGAACAAAAAATAAATTATGGCGAGCGCCAACTGATCGTCGCAGGTGGTATTAACCATCTTTTACGCCCCGCTGTAGCAGGGCAAAACTTCCCTGCGCAGTTATTACGCCGAAGTAAAGCCGAACAGGTAAACTATCGTATCCATGGGCCTTTGTGTACGGCGCTGGATAGCCTAGGACAACACTCGCTGCCTGAGGATATTGATGAACATGATTGGCTCGTGTTTATGCAGGCCGGAGCCTATGGCTTCACCGAGAGTATGCCGTTTTTTCTGTGCCACTCATTGGCTGGTGAATACGTGTTTGAACACGGCGCTTTGCGCGTGGTTCGTGAGCCACAACCGGCCAGTTATTATCTGAGGTAAGTATGCACCCTGTCAGTCAAGAAAACATTTATGTGGGTGAGGTGGCCAATGGCCTGCCGTTAACCATTCCAGTTTACCGGTTAAAAGGTAATGGCACAGGTAAAAACGTGTATATTCAGGCCAATATGCATGGCGCAGAGGTGCAAGGTAATGCCGTCATTTACCAACTATTGGAGCAGTTACAGACCCTAAAGCTTAACGGTGACATCACCCTAGTCCCCTATGCGAACCCCATTGGTTGCAACCAAAAATCAGGCGAGTTCACGCTGGGTCGCTTTGACCCAATTACCGGTGTTAACTGGAATCGTATGTATCATTACGATAGCCAGTTGCCAGCGACAATGGCCGAGCAATGCGCGCACCTGTCTAGCGGCGAAATTCGCGATACATTTCAGCACGCGCTAATTGCGAGTATCGACGCTCTACTTGAGGCCCCTGCGCACACGCTGTCAACGGGTAAGCGCATCGCTTTGCAACTTCAGCAGCTCGCACATCAGGCCGATATTGTTTTAGATTTACACACCGGACCGATATCTACTCAGCATTTGTATTGTCCTGAATATGCCCGTGCTAGCGCTAAGTATTTTAATATCGCTAACGTTTTACTGATACCCAATGAGTTCGACGGTGCCCTAGATGAAGCGGCGTTTTGCCCTTGGTGGCAACTTAAGGCTCAGCTCAATGCATTGGACTATGCTTTTGAAGTGCCTGTGGAAGCATTTACCGTTGAGCTTGGCTCACAAGAGCGTATCGACCTCAGTGCCGCCAAAAACGATGCCGACAATATTTTAACTTATCTTAACTACCAAGGCGTGTTGCACGACGCACCCTTCTACCCAAAAGAAATGACGCGCTATGGTTGTATGCTCAGCGATTATAAAACCTATTATGCCCCGATGGGGGGGATGGTGGAATATTTAGCCCCACTGGGGGAGCCGATTGCAGCGGGAACTCCTATCGCCAACATATTGCGAATGGAGCGATATTTAAGTGAAACGCCGCTGCACACTTTGTGTGCTGACAGCGATGCGATTGCCATTCTTCATTTTGCCTCTGCGAGTGTAAATCAGGGCACCGAACTCTATAAATTCTTTACCAACACCTTCGAGTTGTAAACCATTGCGTGAGAGTCAGTGAGTTTACTCACTGCCAGTGGGCGACTTAGTCGCCCACTTTTTCAGCTTAAATTCACCCGCTTGTTGCTAAAAACGTGTACTATTGATTTCATCTTCTGTCCCTTTTATTCAGCACACGGATTTTTATGAATTGGCGATACACTTTATTGGCCTTGACCCTGAGCGGCCATGCGTGGGCGGATGAGCCTGCAACAAATGCAAATAACGAACAAGACAATGAGCTCAGTATTGTCAAACAGTGCATTCTTAATGAAGCGATAGCCGGTGATGGGAAACAAACCTTGGATGAGCTGCGTAAAAAATGCTCTGATTTAGAAGAAAGCAAACAGCTTACAGCCATTGATAAGCGCAAGGCTCGTGAAGAGGTGACGGAGAAAAACCGCAACGTGATCACGCCGCACAAGCGCAACTATATTTTGCCCGTGACCTACATGAAGCACCCGAATGAAGAACCCTTTGGGGATATCAGTGCTTTAGGCGACACCAATACCGGCGAAAACTTAGATAATGTTGAGATTAAGTATCAGCTGTCGCTAAAAGTACCGCTTTATGACAACTTCAGTGACGAGGACCAAGCCGTCTATTTCGGCTTTACCTTGCAATCTTATTGGCAGTATTACAACAAAGATATTTCTGCGCCATTTAGAGAAACCAATTATGAGCCAGAAATTTTTTGGATTAATTATCTAGACCCTGAAAACGTGCTTTGGGGCGACGAAATGGCCATTGCTGTGGGTGCTGTGCATCAGTCCAACGGCCGCAGCCAACCTTACTCGCGTTCCTGGAACCGCTTATACGTCGACTTTATCTGGGAAAAAGACGGCTATGTATTTAGCTTTAAGCCGTGGTACCGCATCCCAGAAGATGAAAAAGAAGATCCTATGGTCGCCGATGGTGATGACAATCCAGATATTTATAAATACATGGGTTACTTTGAGCTTAAAGGCGTACGCCGTTTCGAAGAGCATGAGTTTAGCTTTATGTTGCGCAACAACTTAAACTCGGATAATCGCGGTGCCATTCAATTAGATTGGTCTTTCCCTGTATGGGGCCGTCTTCGTGGCTATGCTCAGTACTTTAATGGTTATGGTGAAAGCTTGATTGACTACAACCAAGATACCGAGCGCTTTGGTGTCGGTATTCTACTCACCGACCTTCTGTAGTATAAAAGAAAGCCCCGTCAGGGGCTTTTTTAATCTTACTCACTTTTAACGATAACAAAGCGACCGGTAAATTCCCCAACCAATATGTCGCCATCATAAATGTGTACTGGCACCTGATAACGTGCTTTCCCTTGGGTTGTTAAATCGCCAACATTCCCCTCACACTGGGTTAAATCAACCTGGGCTCTAGGCTCTTTGGTGATAGGTTTAAGGTACTTTATCTGCGCATCAGCAAGCACAATGTCCCCCATAAGTTGCGACTCTTGAAGTGCCAAATAAGTTGCCCCCCACCCTGCTAGCGTTGCCATAGAATAAACAGAGCCAGCAAACATGGTGTTGTGCACATTAACATTCGCATCCAGATCAGCACTGACACTAAACTGCCAGTCAGTGTACGTTTCTACTTTTATTCCCATCTTATCGCTGATAGGAATCGATTCGCGCCAAGTGTCTTGCAAGACCTGAGTCCAGTCTGGATGACGAAACCAACCTGGCTCGCTAGGGCGTTGCTTTACCATTTTCCAATGCTGCACATCACCAAAGGCAAGATGCGCTTTTTCTTTAAGCTCGTAGCCATGGCGTTGATAAAACTTCAAAGCTCGCTCGCGAGCAAACAAAACCAATTCACTCGCATCCTGATTCCAAGCTATTTTCTCCAGCTCATGTAATAGCCGGCTACCCAGATGTTGGCCTCGGTGAGCGTCATCCACAGCCATATAACGGACTTGGGCTTGTTGCGAGTTATTAAAGTGCAAACGTGCCACGGCGATCACCTCACCGTCCTTATTCTTAATAAACCGATGCTCTGACTCTTGTTCTAAATCATCCTGCTCGCTGCCTCTAGGCTGCTCCCAAGGTGCACGCAAAACTTGCCAACGTAAATGATAATAGGCCTGCCAATCATCGCTACTTTGCGGAATAGTTACTTCGAACATGCCAACTCCAGATAAAAAGTGATGCCTCACCTTACAAGATTTACCAACGGGATAAAATAAGACCAAAGCACTGCGGTTTCTCGCACCGTAAAATTTAGTGCACAATTAGGTAAAATGTCACAAGGTGTCTATGCTGTTGTTATGGAAACAGTAATCGAACATAGCGGAGCCGTCTCCGAGCACTTTGTTGCTGATTGTGCAAATATCGGCCAACTTTTGTATTGGCACAAATTCGGCTGCACAAGTATTCAGGTACGCCAACATAAACAGTTTCGCTGGTTGCTGATAAACCAAACACTGCAATCCATTATTGAGCGCAGTCGCCCTAATCACCTACTTTTTCCGCACCTACAAATTTTTGCTCAGTATTGGCACACCTTGCCCACCCCGGACAGAGTTCTGGAATTAGGGCTAGGTGGAGGGGCGATACGCAACTATTTACACCACAGCTACCCTGATACCGAGCTTATTTCCGTAGAGCAAAACCCCGATATTATTCATTGCTATAAACGCTACTTCGGTGGTCGTCATGACACCACTTTACGCTGTGCAGATGCCGAGCAAGTGCTGAGTGAGCCTGGGTGTTACGACTGGATAATTATTGATTTATTCAGTGAGCTCGATGCTCCGATGTTCCTCTACAAACATCGGTTTTATGACAAAATACGCGCTGCGTTGAACCATGATGGGCACCTCTTTATCAACTTCTTGGCCCACCATGAGTCACAGTTGCAGCAACTTAAACATTTGTTGATCACTTGTTTTGGCAAGCCACCCGATATGGTTAAAGTAAAGGGCTACTCCAATCATTTAGTGTTTTTGTCCCGTTAAACGGCTAAATTGAACGTCACCGGGCCATCATTGACTAATGATACTTGCATATCTGCAGCAAATTGTCCGGTCGCCACAGTGATGCCTGCTGCTTTAGCTTTATCAACAAACAGGTCATATAGCTGTCTAGCTTGTTGTGGCGTTGCCGCACTGGAAAAGCTAGGACGCATCCCTTTGCGAGTATCGGCGGCAAGCGTGAACTGCGACACCACCAAAAGCTCACCACCGATGTCTTTTAGGCTTAAATTCATCTTACCTTGCTCATCGGTAAAAATACGATAGTTACTCACTTTATGGAGTAGTTTGTCGACCTGTTGTTCGCTATCGGCCTTTTCTACGCCTAATAACAGCACAATCCCTTGGTCTATTTTCCCTACTACATGCCCTTCAACGGTGACTTCGGCGCGACTAACGCGCTGTATTAATCCTTGCACTGCTGCCTCTTTAACTTCAAATACATATGGTCGGTTGCCCGACATTGAGCTTGGCAATATACCTCATCAGCCAAGCTGTGACCAAGGCCTTCAAAAATATCTAAATGTGCTTGTGCGGCCGTGGCAAATGCTTGGGCTCGCGCGTATGAACACACCAAGTCGTGGCGCCCGTGAACCATCCATACTGGCAGGCCTGCGAACTCCTTGGCATGGTCCATGAGCATATCGTCACGTAGAAAAAACTGGTGCTTGAAGTAGTGCAGCTGTAGCTGTGCTCGGTTGATAAGAGCAGCGGGTTCTAGCAGTTTAATACTTGGTGCCGTGCCGCAACATAAGGTTTCCTCCCAGGCTACCCATGCTTTGGCGGCTTTGAGCTGCGTGGGCTCGCTATCACTAAAAAGTTGCTGATGGAAACCTTCGATCAATGCTGACGTTGGCTGGTTTTGTGGGTTAAATTGGCGATAATATTCAGGGTAAAATTGTGCTCCGGCGCCACTTTTCCCCAGACACCAGTCGTAATCCTGTTGGCTAGCAAAAAAGCTGGCCCAAAGCATCAAGGCGCTTACGTGCTCACGGTGTCGCAAAGCATACACCATCGCTAGAGTAGCCCCGAAAGACTCACCACACACAACCCAGCGGCCAATTCCCAAATGACGGCGAATGCACTCGAGGTCGCCAATCAAATGTTCGAGGGTATTATGCTCGCAACTATGAGGGGTGGAATTACCACACCCTCGTTGACTGAAAAGTAAAATTCGGTAGTGCTCGGGATTAAAGTGTGCGCACTCAAAGCGACTGAGCCCTCCACCAGGCCCCCCGTGACAGATAATCACCGGCAAGCCATCCCCGCTGCCATGTTCCTCAATTTCTAGTTGGTGCCCTTGTCCGACCAAGACATGGTGGGTTTTCCGTGGCGCACTAACGGGGTAGCTCAATGCCATTGTTACTCCTTAAGTGCGCGTTTCTCCTCGGCGACAATATCATCGATAGGAGGCTTGCTCACACTGATACACACAGTGAACTCTGCACCGAGTAGTACCACAGCCCACGACAGATACACCCACACAAATAAGATAGGTACTGTCGCTAGCGCCCCATAAATCACTTCATATGAGGGGAAATGACTGATGTACATAGCAAACCCCTTTTTTGTCAGCTCAAATAACAGTGCTGCAAAAATAGCCCCGGGAACCGCTGCTCTAAATGGAACTCGTGTATTTGGTACTAGAGTATAGAGCATCACAAAGCCAACAGTAGAAATAACGTAAGGAAGCGACTTTAAAACAAAACCACTAAAACCAGGAATGCCACCATCAGCAAAAGACACCAAAGACACAATGTAAGACGTGGCACCAATACTTAACCCAAGCAATACTGGCCCTAAACTCAGCACCATCCAATAAATAGCGAAAGAAATAACCGCAGGGCGTTTCTTTTTGATACGCCAAATCCGGTTTAAGGTGAGATCGATATTACGTATTAAAAATAACGCCACAACAGCCAAGAAAGAGACCCCCACGGCGGTCATTTTATTCGCATTTCCTGTAAATGCGCCGATATGCTCTTTAATTACATCCGTTGAGGTGGGCACCATGTTATTAAAAATAAAGCTTTCGATAGCAATACGGGTATCTTCAAAGCCAGGGAAAGCCGAGAAAATGGCCACACCTACAGCAATTAAAGGCACTAAGGAAAGCAGGGTTACATAGGCTAGATAGCCTGCGTTAACAGTGATTTGATCTTCCATACACCGAGTAAAAAAATACCGCCACCAGCGCGGCTGTGCTTTTACCCAGATGGAGAGTTGCGCTTTGATTTTCTCACCGTTGAACTGCATGAGTTACCTAAAATATGAAAAACCTTTTGCTTATCATAGCAATCGACCACATAATTTACAGTATCAAGTATCCATACAAGGGTTGAAAATGATTAAAAAAATCGCGCTAGCTACTGCATTTATGACGCTCACAGCGTGTCAGTCAGCTTACTATTCGGCAATGGAATCTGTCGGCGTACATAAACGAGATATCCTTGTTGATCGTGTTGAGGAAACGAAAGAGTCACAGCAGGATTCACAGCAGGAATTTCAGTCAGCATTGGAGCGTTTAAGTACGTTAATTAATTTCGATGGCGGTGATTTACAAGACGCGTACGAGCAGCTCAATGATGACTATGAGTCAAGCCTAGCGGCGGCTGATGAGGTCTCAACTAACATTGATAAAGTAGAAGATGTGGCAGAGGCTCTATTTGACGAATGGGCCGATGAACTAGAAGAGTACCAAAGCGCCGCTCTGAAACGCGAAAGCAGTAAAAAATTGCGTGCCACGGAACGCCAATTTGAGCAGCTCCTACGCTCTATGCGTGCCAGCGAGGCGAAGATGCAACCCGTGTTAGAGTCTTTACAAGACAACGTGCTCTACCTTAAGCACAACCTCAACGCGCAAGCAATCGCCGCGATAAAAGGTGAATTCACGAATCTTAAGCGCGACATTCAAGTACTTATTGATGATATGAATCGTTCAATCGAAGACTCTAACCGCTTTATTGAGCAAATGAATCAAAGCTAACTCTCTTTGATAACCCACTGCCCGCTTGATGGCGGGCATGTTCTACTTGTTGTACTACAGTAAACTGTCCCACCCCACTATCTAACTTTTCAATAGTCATGGTGAATGGCCATGCCCCTTGGCCATCGCCATGTGTTCACCGCATATCCAGCACTAAATGTTCTTGCCTATCTAGGAAAAGTGTGAAATGAGCAAGACTTTATTCCAACGATTTCGCACAGGTAACAACACCCAGAGCATTTGCTTTAGGCATAAAAAAACCCGCAACACAGTGCGGGTTTTTCAAATTAAGGGCTAATTAGCTCTTCTTTGACTCACGAGATGCGCGCTTACGCTCGCTCTCAGTCAATAATTTCTTACGGATACGGATGCTTTCCGGAGTCACTTCTACCAGCTCATCATCATCAATGAACTCAAGCGCTTGCTCAAGGGTCATCTTGATAGGTGGCACAAGTGTTTGCGCTTCATCAGTACCTGAAGCACGCACGTTGGTTAACTGTTTACCTTTTAGGGCATTAACCGTAAGGTCATTGTCACGGCTGTGAATACCAATAACCATACCTTCGTAGACTTCAACACCATGGCCGATAAATAGCTTACCACGCTCTTGCAGGTTAAATAGCGCGTTAGTCAGCGCCTTACCTTGGGCATTCGCTATCAATACACCGTTCATACGTTGGCCGATCTTACCGCCTTTGTGTGGGCCGTAATGATCAAACGTGTGGTACATCAAACCAGAACCTGAGGTTAACGTCATGAAATCAGTCTGGAAGCCAATTAAGCCACGGCTTGGGATCATAAAGTCCATACGAATACGGCCTTTACCATCTGGAGACATATCAGTCATTTCTGCTTTACGTAAACCCAGTTGCTCCATGATAGAGCCTTGGTGCTCGTCTTCACAGTCGATAGTCACTGTTTCGTAAGGTTCTTGGATTTCACCATCAACTTCACGCAAAATAACTTCTGGACGAGACACGGCAAGTTCATAGCCTTCACGACGCATGTTTTCGATAAGTACGCCCAAGTGTAATTCACCACGGCCTGATACACGGAAGCTATCAGGGTTATCGGTCTCTTCTACGCGTAACGCCACATTGTGAACTAGCTCGGCTTGCAAACGTTCAAGGATATTACGTGAGGTGACGTATTTACCTTCTTGGCCAGCAAAAGGTGAGGTGTTTACAGAGAACGTCATGGTAACAGTAGGCTCATCAACACTCAGTGCTGGTAACGCTTCAACCGTGTTGACATCACAGATGGTATCAGAGATTTTCAACTCGCCCAGGCCACTCACCGCGATGATGTCGCCGGCAGTTGCCTCTGTCGCATCATGACGGTCAAGACCTAGGTAAGTAAGCACTTGGCCCACTTTGCCGTTACGTTTACTGCCATCAGCACCGACAATAGTAACCTGCTGATTTACTTTCACAGTACCACGCTTAATACGGCCTACGCCGATAACGCCAACGTACGAGTTGTAGTCAAGCTGTGAAATTTGCATCTGTAGCGGCCCCTCAGGATCCGCATCTGGTGCTTCAACTTCTTTAACAATGGCTTCAAACATTGGTTCCATGTTGTCAGAAGGCTCATCTAAGTCGAGCGTTGCCCAACCATTAATCGCTGATGCATAAATAACTTTAAAGTCTAACTGTTCGTCGGTTGCACCTAAGTTATCGAACAAGTCAAATACTTGGTCCATAACCCAATCAGGGCGTGCACCCGGCTTATCAACCTTGTTAATAACAACGATTGGCTTCAGCCCTTGCGCGAACGCTTTTTGCGTTACAAAGCGCGTCTGCGGCATTGGCCCTTCTTGTGCGTCAACAAGTAATAGTACGGAGTCAGCCATCGAAAGTACGCGCTCTACCTCGCCACCAAAGTCGGCGTGCCCAGGGGTATCGACGATATTGATATGGTAGTCTTTCCAGTTGATTGCCGTGTTTTTAGCTAGGATGGTAATACCACGTTCTTTTTCAAGATCGTTCGAGTCCATCACTCGCTCTTCGTTGCCACCACGGGTTTGTAGTGTGCCCGATTGCTCAAGCAATTTATCAACCAAAGTCGTTTTACCATGGTCAACGTGTGCGATAATCGCGATATTTCTTAACTTTTCGATGCTCATATATTTACTTAGAGGCTAACCCCATATTTCCTAAATGATCCACACCCAGCGGCGCGGGCCACCTGTGTCGAGTTTAAAAGGTCGCGTATTATCCCTTATAACGCCACTAGATGAAAGTTTATCCAGCTAATTAATTTACTTCCGTGCCTAACATAGCCTAGTCGCTTGACATAAAAATGACACCGAGACTGTGTTATCAGTGTTTTTTAGTGCGCTCACTGCCTTATTTGAGTCATCCCTTGATACATGACAATGCAGCCTGAAAAATTTGCACTACAATGTAGCAAGTTCGCACCCTATTGGTGCAAAAAATAAGTTTGAGATTACCAAATAGAAAGTAACCCCCTACTAAACAGATACTTATACTTTTGGCATGGTTTAAGCTTACCCATGCACAAATGCAGTAAATTGCAGCAAATAATAATCCATAGTTGGAGGACACATGTCACAATCGGTATTAGATTTTATTAAAGAGCACGACGTAAAATTCGTTGACCTTCGTTTCACCGACACCAAAGGTAAAGAGCAGCATGTCTCTATTCCTCATCACCAGGCTGATGAAGATTTCTTTGAAGACGGTAAAATGTTTGACGGCTCTTCAATTGCAGGCTGGAAAGGCATTAACGAGTCAGACATGGTGCTGATGCCAGATGCTGAAAGCGCTAAGCTTGATCCGTTCGCCGAAGAAACCACACTTATCGTACGTTGTGACGTTGTTGAACCTTCAACTCTTCAAGGCTATGAGCGCGACCCTCGCTCTGTGGCTAAGCGTGCTGAAGAATATATGCGCTCAACAGGTATTGCCGATACGATTCTGTTTGGCCCTGAACCAGAATTCTTCCTTTTTGACGATGTTAAGTACAAAACAGATATGTCTGGGTCAATGTATAAAATCGACGCTGAAGAAGCATGCTGGAACTCAGATAAAGATTACGAAGGCGGTAACACCGGTCACCGTCCTGGCGTCAAAGGTGGTTACTTCCCTGTTGCTCCAGTGGACTCATCACAAGATTGGCGTAGTGCCACTTGCATGGTGCTTGAAGAACTCGGCCAAGTCGTTGAAGCTCATCACCACGAAGTAGCAACAGCTGGCCAAAACGAAATCGCCACCCGCTTTAACACCATGGTTTTGAAAGCGGACGAAATTCAAGAGATGAAGTATGTTATTCACAACATGGCGCATCTATATGGTAAAACCGCTACTTTCATGCCTAAGCCTGTGGTTGGCGACAACGGTTCAGGCATGCATTGTCACCAATCTCTAGGTAAAGATGGTAAAAACATCTTTGCAGGCGACAAGTATGGTGGCCTATCAGAAGAAGCGCTTTACTACATTGGTGGTATCATCAAGCACGCCAAAGCTATTAACGCCTTTGCCAACGCTTCGACAAACTCATACAAGCGCCTTGTTCCGGGTTTCGAAGCACCTGTTATGCTTGCTTATTCAGCACGTAACCGCTCAGCGTCTATTCGTATCCCTGTGGTTCCATCAGAGAAAGCTCGCCGTATTGAGGTACGCTTCCCTGACCCTACGGCGAACCCATACCTTGCCTTCTCAGCGATGCTAATGGCGGGTCTTGACGGCATTAAGAACAAGATCCACCCTGGCGACGCCATGGATAAAGATCTATATGACTTACCTGCAGAAGAGGCAGCAGAGATTCCAACAGTGGCAGCGTCATTGCAAGAAGCTCTTGATTCACTTGATGCGGATCGTGAATTCTTGACGCAAGGCGGCGTATTCACTGACGACCTTATTGATGCATACATCGGCTTGAAATCAGCTGAAGTAGAAAAGCTCAACATGACTACACACCCTGTAGAATTTGAAATGTACTACAGCGTGTAAACCGCATAACTACCACTTAGTTATATCATGTGTGTTCTCAAAGCCTGCTTAGCAGGCTTTTTTTATGGTAAAAAAGTTGTAAATAGACTAAAGTTAGGGTTTAACCAAGTAATTGGTTAATTTTCGGCTAACTATAAGAATAATAAACGTAAAATAGGAAGTAGCGTGACAACGAAGTGGTCTATCTTATGCGTTTTCATGGTTCTGGGTTTGAGTGCCTTTAACGCCAACGCAACCAATAAAAGCATCTATGTATGGAAGGATGAGAATGGTGTATTAGTTTTTTCTGACTCTCCAAGAAAAGGAGCTGAGAAGGTAAAGTTAAACTCCCCAGCGATGAGTATGCCCTCAACTGACACGCAAATTCTTGAGCAAGATAATAGCGCTGACCAAGGAGTTAATTTCTCCGTCGCTATTACCACTCCAAATCAAGAAGAAACAATTCGTGATAACACAGGCTCTGTACATGTTACAGGCCAAGTATCACCGCGCTTTATGCAAGGCCACCGCGTGCAACTTATGCTCGATGGAAAGCCTTACGATAAACCACAATCATCAACGGTGTTTGTGATGCGTAATGTTGATAGAGGGGCGCATCAAGTACGGTTGCGCCTAGTGGATGGCAATGGTAAACAGCTGGCCACTTCTGAACCTGTGACATTTTATCTGCATCGCCGTTCAGTGATCACAGGCCCTTAAGCTGCATATCACTCCGGGTTGCGCACCGATTGGGCAACCCGGCTAAATACTGCTAAGATAACTCGCACCAAATTGGTGCAACACCGAAATTAATAATGAAGCTTCCTCGTGATTTTTTCCAACAAATGTGGGAAAACCTACATACCGCTATTTTAGTCTTAGACCAAGATTTCAATCTGGTGTATGCCAATACCAGCTGTACCGAACTCCTTGGGCTAGGCTTAAAGCGCATCGTGGGCCAGCCTTTCAAAGCATTATTTAATTACCACTCGGTAGAATTAGAGCGCATCGCTGACTATACCCTTAAACAAGGGGTCGATTGCCACCAACACAGAGCTGACGTGGTATTCGTAGACTCTCGCCATGCCAATTTGGCGCTCAACTGTCGGCGTTTAAGCCACCAAGATCAGTATTTTCTGCTGTTTGAAATTCGCCAAACCGACGAAGAAATTCGCCTTGATCAGGCGTCTAACCAAATGCATCAACACCAAGCGGCGCGTACCTTAATTCGTAACCTTGCTCATGAAATTAAAAATCCTTTAGGAGGAATACGCGGAGCGGCGCAATTATTGCAATATGAGGTTGATCAGCAGGAGCGGGATGAATGTGCACAGCTTATTATTGATGAGGCTGACCGTTTACGCCATTTAGTAGACAAGTTACTCGGCCCGAATCAGCGTTTACAAAAACAGGCTATTAATATTCACCAAACACTGGAGAATGTTTTACGCCTTTGCACTTTGGATAGCAGCAAGGCAATTACCTTGCACAAAGATTATGATCCGAGCATTCCAGATGTAAAAGCTGATGGTGATAAGTTGCAACAAGTGCTTCTCAATATCGTGCGCAATGCTATGCAAGCACTCAGTGAAGGGGGCCATATTAATGTTAAAACCCGAGTGCGATACCATGTACGCCGACACGATACGACACTAAAAAAAGCCCTGCAGATCAAAATAACTGATAACGGCCCGGGCATTGCTCCGGAGGTTAGAGAGACCTTGTTCTACCCCATGGTGACCAATAAAGAGGGGGGCTCAGGGTTAGGGTTATCTATCGCCCAAACTCTCATAGACCAACACCAAGGGTTTATCGAATGTGATAGCTGGCCGGGCCATACCGAGTTTACACTATACTTGCCACTGTAATTGGGCCACGAGGTATACGATGAAATCTGTTTGGCTAGTCGATGATGATGCGTCAATTCGCTTTGTATTACAAAAAGCACTCTCCCGTGCAGGCTATGAGGTAGAAAGTTTCGCCAACGCTCATGATGTACTCAGTGCCTTGGAGTTTTCAAAACCGGCCGTGTTGCTCTCGGATGTGCGCATGCCGGGTATGGATGGCATGCGCTTATTGGAGCAGATCAGCGAAGATAATCCCAATCTGCCGGTGATCATTATGACGGCCCATTCAGATTTAGACTCTGCAGTGCAGGCATTCCAAAAAGGCGCCTTTGAATACTTGGCTAAGCCCTTCGATTTAGAAGAAGCTGTTAGTGTTGTTGAGCGAGCCATGCGTGCGCATTCGCAGAAAAAAGCGAAAAAGGCCAATAGTGAACAAAAGCGTTCAGTTATTATCGGTGAAGCCCCCGCCATGCAAGAGGTGTTTCGCGCCATTGGCAAGTTGAGCGCATCAAGCATGAGCGTACTTATCAATGGCGAGTCTGGCACCGGTAAAGAGCTGGTTGCCAGTGCCTTACACCAGCACAGCCCACGTAAAGACAATCCGTTTATCGCCTTAAATATGGCGGCCATCCCTAAGGATTTGGTGGAGTCAGAGTTATTTGGTCACGAGAAAGGCGCGTTTACTGGGGCTGACAGCGTTCGTAAAGGGCGCTTCGAACAAGCAAATGGCGGAACGCTCTTCCTTGATGAAATTGGCGATATGCCACTTGATGTGCAAACTCGCCTACTGCGTGTACTCGCCGATGGCGAATTCTACCGTGTGGGCGGCCATCAAAGTATAAAAGTTGATGTGCGCATCATCGCTGCCACTCACCAGGATTTAGAACGTTTAGCTCAACAAGGTAAGTTTCGAGAAGACTTGTTCCACCGCTTAAATGTGGTTCGCTTAAAGCTGCCAGCTTTGCGAGAACGCCCAGAGGACATAGAGCAACTGGCAGAGTACTTCCTCAATAAAAGCGCACAAGAGTTAAAAATTGATAGCAAGACGCTAAGCCCTCAAGCATGCGATCAAATGCGCTTGTTCAATTGGCCTGGAAATGTGCGGCAACTTGAAAACACCTGTCGCTGGCTAACGGTAATGGCTCCCGGTGAGTACGTAACCGCAGAAGACTTGCCGCCAGAAATACTCAATGCGCAAACGTCTCAAGTTGATGCCGATTGGTTGGATTTATTCCAACAATGGCTAAACAATGAGTTTAAGCAAGGCAAAGACAATGTCTGGCCAGAAATTCAAGCACAGCTGGAAACCAGGCTGATTAAATCGGCCCTTGCTAGCTGTGGAGGGCATAAACAGGATGCTGCTCAACGCATCGGATGGGGCCGCAACACGTTGACGCGTAAGCTAAAAGAGCGCAATATAAACGCCAATTGACGCACCGACGAAGAGGATAGGCATGAAGCTGATTGAACATATTGCCATGTATAAACGCATGGAGATTATCAATCGCGTGCCTTTCTTTCGCAGCTTTGAGTTAGCCGAGCGGCAAATGCTCTTAGAGTCATTTTCGCAGCTGTACTTATGCCAACAAGGGCGCTACGTATTCAAGTTGCACGAGCAAAGCCAGCAGCTATATATCGTGTTAAGCGGCGAGCTGGTAGTGTTCCGCCAATCTGACCATAAAGAACTGGGCCATATTCGACCTGGCGACTTTGTCGGTGAAGGTGCCTTTATTGCCCACCGCGAGCGCAGCACCAATGCCAAAGCGCTCACCGACACCATAGTGTTAGCTATTGAGCCACTGGCTTTAACTAAATTACCTGTGGTGGTGCGTGAGAAAATAAAAGATCAATTGATACTCGGTATGAGCGAGCGCATCGCCCGCCTCAGTAGCCTGTTAGAGCGCCATACTCCCTAGCGAAAATATCGCCACGCACTGGCTAACGCACGTAAATCCTCGACTCCGCACCATGCTTGCAGCTCCGATTCATCAAGTGCGAGGTCATCGCCACTATAAAGCGCCAATATCTGCTCGTCGTCATGAAATAAACCATGACTTTGAAAACATGCCTCACCATCACCGAGTAGCAACCTCATTTCTCGTCCCTGCACGAGCTGCTCTGCAGTGCTATCAAGAGCGGCAAAAAACGCTTCAACGAGCTCATCGTTTTCATAGAGCTCGTCATTGAACCAACGGGCAATAAGCCGGTGTTCGTCAGATATTTTTACCCGCTTACCCCATGTTGGGTCTGAGTAGAGTTGGTATTCCATAATAGTGCTGCCAAAAAGATGCGGCGCGCATAATAGCAATATCGATACGCTAAATCGAGCTGCTCATTGTACTGCGATATCAGCACTAACGGCATCATGTTAGTATACGCCTACCCTGTCGGCTTCCTATATCGATTATGTTCAACACCCTAGCAATAATTTTTCCACTCATTTTCGTGGCGACAGCCGGTTACATTAGTGCAGCACGCTCGTTTTTAACAGCCGAACACCTTAGTGGCATAAGCCGCTTTGTATTTTACATCAGCATTCCGGCTTTTTTGTTTGTTAATATGTCCCAAGCTGAGCTCAGCAAAGCAGTCAGCCTCGATGTCATGCTTAGCTTCTATCTTCCCGTTATCGGCCTGTATCTACTGGTACTGGGTTTTTATCGGTGCCGCTGTGGGCAGTGGAGTATAAGCGCCATTCGCGCGCTTGGGGCGTGTTATTCCAATACTGTACTTATCGGTTTACCTATCGCGATGCAAGCACTCGGTAAGCACGTAGCCGCAACGGTTTTCGTCATCATTACCTTTCATAGTGCGTTATTGTTTTTGCTAACTTACAGCTTCGCCGGTAAAGAGCAGCGCGTTACTTGGCCAAACATCATCCGGCAATTAGTTATCAACCCGGTAATACTGGCAATTGCCCTAGGGCTGTTAGCGAATGCAGTCAATTTAGCGCTACCCAAGGTAATCAATGAAGGACTGACATTACTGGCAGAGCCAGCCATCGCCGGCGCCTTATTTGTGCTTGGGGCAAACCTACACCATTATCAGATCAAGCCGGGTATCAAATCGGCTCTTACGTTAACCTTGTTAAAGCTCGCGGTATTGCCGACGCTTGTTTACCTAACCGCGACCTACGGATTTGCTTTAGCCCAAGAGCAAACCTTGCTTTTGGTGCTACTTAGCGCCTCTCCTTTAGGGGTTAATGCATATTTAGTGAGCAAGCAATTGCAACGAGAATCAGCCACCTTAGCCAGTACGGTTGTGCTCAGCACGCTATTAAGTGTGGTGAGCTTTGTTTTATGGCTGGCTGTATTAAGTTCATAAAAAAGCCCCTCTGCGAGGGGCTTAATAGAACGCTTTAAGGGCAATAATTAGAACTTAGCTCTAATACCAACATAGAAGCGCTGACCGATAGGATCATAAGTACCCGCATCAGTTTCTGTGCCAGTGTCATTGCCTGATATACCCGTTAGGATACGTGGAGCTTCATTATCAAGTAAGTTATCAACACCACCATATAGCTCGTATTGCTCAGTGATGTAGTAAGATAGCTGAATATCGTGGTAAACCTCACTGCCAATACCGATATAGCCTGCAGGTAAACCATCTGGCGCACTGTCGCTTACAAGGCCAGCTAAGAATTGATCATCAAAGTCAGCTGCGCCAATATAGGTCATTGACCAGTTGAAGCTGAAATCATCGACGTCATAGCCAAACGTCCAGTTTGCTTTGTGCTCAGAGTAACCAATTTCTCCCGCCCAGTTGTCCTTATCAGCACCTGGTAATGGAATATCGTAACCATCAATTAGGTAAGTATAAGCTAGACGCGACTTGAACATACCAGGACCTAGGTCCGTTGAGTAAGTTGCAGTTAAGTCGACACCCTCAGTTGCGGTACCGCCACTGTTTGATTGGCCTGAATCGATAAACTCAATAGAGCCCGCACTGTTATTACCGGCATTCGTTGGACGACGTGTTATGAAATCACAGAAGCTTGTATCACCACCGCCATAACATTGATCAAGAATGAATTGACGAGGAGTCGATACAATTGCATCTTCGATTTCAATATCGAAATAGTCGATAGTGATATCTAGGCCTGAGATAATGTTCTCAGGAGTTAACACGATACCGACCGTGAAAGAGTCACCCACTTCCTCGGTAAGCTCAGTATTACCACGGTTGAAACCACTGATACCTTGAATATCAGATTGATTCAGTGTGAACTCACCGTTTTCAGCGATGTTCGCAGCTACGCCAGCATCAGCACGACATGCATCTGCTGCTGCGCCGCTTGAAGAAGCAGTGACACCATTACAAGGGTCGATAAGGTCACTTGGGAAAGTCTGGCTAGGTGGTGAGTACAACTCGTCGATGTTAGGAGCACGAGTTGAACGAGCGCGCGTTGCACGAACACGCACACCATCAACGACTGTCCAATCTAAGCCCACGTTCCAGCTTTCAGTATTGCCTACTGTAGAATAGTCAGAAAGGCGCACTGCTGCTTTGAGTGACAAGCTATCTAATACAGGAACGTTCGCTTCAACATAATATTCGGTAACGTCAAACTCACCCTCTGTAGCAGGAATAGCATTACCTGCGTTCAAGCCAGCTTGCTGCAGGGCATCGAACTCACTGCGTGAGAACTCTTCACGGTACTCTGCACCGAACGCCACACCAACATAACCAGCAGGCAGTTCAAATAGCTCACCAGTGAAGTTAGCACCAATAATTTCCTGCTCTACTCGCGTTGACAACATACTTGGCGCTTTAACATAGTCGAATGCGTCGCTAGTGATTGAGTTAAAACCAAATACATTAATTGGTGTACACCCGAAACCACGTGCTGTCTCATCAAGACAGATTGCTTCGTCTGTAATGCCATCGCCATCGAGATCTTGGGTATCTGTAACCGCTTCTAATGCATAGCGGAAGTTTTGCACGTTAACTAGGCCATTAGAAACTTGGTTTTCTTTCGTTTTGCCGTAGATGTAATAAGCATCATAGTACCAGTTATCACTGATTTGGCCTTCAAAACCTGTAGTAAAGCGGAAGGTATCACGATCAGCCTGATAGCCTCGGTTACCAATGTCAGCTAGACGCTTAGCGAAGAAAATATCCCTCATACCATCGCCATCAGTGTCTGTAGCGCTGTTATAAATGGCATCTGGAACATATGGGTTACGCAGAAGCTCACCGTTTCGCATAAACTCAATAGGTACCCGACCATTGCTGTAAATATCATCTGATGCGAACGGGAAAGGCTCGAGTTCAGTTACCGATGTTGTCGCTGCATAGGTCGCTTCGTAAAAGAACTTATGGTTATCATCAAGCTCATAACTACCATTGGATGCGAAAAGGTAACGTTCGGTTGGGATCGCAATAGTACGACGTCCAGAACGGTTAAAGCCATCGGCAGGACCGTTATCACCGTTGGTGTCAAAACCTTCTTTTAAGTTGTTGTTTTCATCAAAAGTGAAACGTGTATCGCCAGCATCAAAGCGACCCTGAGGTGAGAAGCTTGAGTAGTAAGGGCGGACATATTCAAAAATTGAACCTGGGTTTTCATACGGGTCGTTGAAATAGATAGCCGAAATTTGGTCAACAGCTGAGATATCACGGTCACGTGAATATACTGCACCCTGGTCAGAATAGCCGAGGTGGAACATAACTTGACCTGCACCATCAGAAGTTGTTGTTCCGGTTGTTACAGAAAATTGCTTCTCAGTATTGTCACCCTCTGCAGATTCTCCATACTGACCTTCAAACTCTATACCTTCAAAATCATCTTTGAGCACAAAGTTAACAACACCAGCTACAGCATCTGAACCATATACCGAAGACGCACCACCGGTCATAATTTCTACGCGTTCAACAAATTGCGCTGGGATAGTATTTAAATCGACAGCCGAGCTACCAGGAACACCTGAAACGTAGCGGCGACCATTAACTAGCACTAGGGTACGCGCTGTACCCAAGTTACGTAGATCAACAGTAGCAACACCACCACTGGATGTAGAGAAGTTAGAGTTAGTTCGACTTATTGCTGGAGTACCAAAGGTTGGATTTTCCATTAATAAGTCTTGTAGGTTTAGAGTACCAGACTTATCAATACTGGCACCGTCAAGTACTTGAATCGGTGAAGCTGACATTGCTTCGGCTGAACGAATCCGCGATCCGGTAACCTGAATACGCTCTACTTCTTCAACACCTTCCTCAGCCGCATAGGATAAACCAGAGTATGCACCTAAGCTAGCCGCACAGAGTGCCAGCTTTATACCTGTTGATAATTTGCTATAGTTCTTCATTTTGTTTTTCCCTGTAAGGTTTCCATTATAAAGATATAATAAAAACAAACCCAATATTATGTTCACCTTGAGATAACAAGGTGAACATAATATTAATCACAAAGAATAAAAACTCAACATCCACATGGCGTTACGAGCCATATCAAAAGACCAAAATCAGAACAATAAAAGCCAAAAATGTTAAATTAATGAGAATACAGCTTAAATTTTCGATGTTTATTTACAAAAAAAAGGAGTTCATAAGTGGATGGCGTGGATAGGTGTTTTTTAAGCAACAATAGAATTTTTTAACCTCAAAATGTTGCTAAATTGATAATTGGGTGAATACCCCCAACATTGAGGGGGCATATTATCGCGGCTATTCTAATAATCTCGGCGATACTTCGCAGCGTCGATAATGGCCCACACATAGGCAATTGCGGCGATGATTCCCGGCACAATCAACCACCACAGTGCCGCACCACCGAAAACAAAAATCGCAAAAAGCAGCGCGGCTAAGATGCGACCTTGAACAAGTTGTCCTAACCCAGGGAAAAACACGTTACATAGCGCCGCAATGACATTACCACCAGAGCCTTGTCCTGACATAATTACCTCAATATATAGTTAGTTTCTCTTTTACTTATCAAGTTTCAGGCCAAGTAAAAAAGCTTTATTTTCAACAGGTTAAAAATAAACACTTGGATAACAAAAGCATAATTTAGTTGTTCATGCTAAAAGTTAGCCTTTTTTGCTGACCATGAAATATGTTAATACAGGTTCATACAGAATAAAAATACATCATCAGGCTATGTTAACAACATTATCTCGTCCACTCGCTGCGCTAGTGGAGAAGTACTTACCCGACCCTCTTGTTATAGTGATCTTGCTTACATTCTTGGCGATGTTCAGTGCTTTGTTCTCTACACCTCACTCGCCAACTGCCATATTGACTATGTGGGGAAGTGGCTTAAGCAACCTACTGAGCTTTGCAATGCAGATGTTATTGGTGTTAGTCAGCGGCTACCTATTGGCCACAACGCCCGTTGTATCACGTTACTTACATGCCGTGGCGCGGCGATTAAAATCACCTGCTTTAGCAGTCATAGTAACAACCTTTGTAGCTATGCTAGCAAGTTGGATTAACTGGGGCTTTGGCTTGGTCGCTGGTGCATTATTTGCCAAAGCCGTGGCACAATACTGCCGTATCGACTATCGCGTCTTAGTGGCCAGCGCTTACTCTGGGTTTATTGTTTGGCATGGTGGACTCTCTGGTTCTGTGCCATTGACTATAGCGACACCAGGACACTTCAGCGAAAGTGAAATTGGTCTTCTACCCACAAGTGATACGCTATTTTCAGCCCTGAACCTGTCTTTATTGCTGGGGTTATCTATCTTACTACCTACTATCAATTATTTATTATTACCTAAGCCACAGCACAGCGTTTATGTAGACCGTACACGTTTACAATCCAAGGATAAAACTGTAAAACCGCCAGCGAAAGGAATAGACCACGCTCGTTGGCCGTGTGTTGTAGTTGGCTTACTGGGTCTCAGCTACCTAGCTCATTTCTTTGTGCAACAGCAGGGCGGGCTTAATCTTAATGTCGTTATTGCGCTGTTTTTATTTTGCGCTTTTCTACTACATCACAGCACACACTCTCTGCTCGAGCATCTGTATGAGGCTGTTCGCAGTGGCAGTGGCATTGTTATCCAATTTCCTTTCTATGCAGGGCTGATGGCCATAATGAGTGATAGCGGACTTGCTGAGAATATATCGGCCACACTGATGTCTTTAGCGAATAGCCAAACGCTGCCTCTTTTAAGTTTCTTGAGCGCTGGATTGGTCAACATATTTGTCCCCTCAGGAGGAGGCCAGTGGGCGCTTCAAGCACCTCTTGTTATTCCTGCCGCACAAGCGTTAGAAGTCCCTATCGCTTCGGTGGCTATGGCTGTCGCTTGGGGAGACGCTTGGACTAACCTTATTCAACCTTTTTGGGCTATCCCTGTACTGGCGATTGCTGGGTTAAAAGCAAAAGACATCATGGGCTTTTGTATCATTCAATTATTAATCACTGGTGGCTACATCAGTGTTATTTTGCTGACAGTGGCATAAAACAATACAAAAGGGTGGGTTTTTAGATAATTACCAATAATTCTCGTGTCATTTAGTTGCAGGGCTTAGCAACCACTTCTACATTACAATAAGGGATTAGAGGGAGAATGGATGAAAACCTACACGCAAGCCAATCTGCAACATAAATACCGTGTTGCCATCGTCGACGACTCACCAGCCATTTTAGTGGTGCTGCGCGCGGTGTTTAATGAACTAGGTATTGAGGAAGTGTCTACATTCGATGACGCTGAGTCGGCCTATGCGGCGATCGAAAAAGCGCCTAGCCTTTACGATATTGTGTTAACAGATCTGAACATGCCCGGCATGGACGGTATGGCTTTTATGCGTAAACTCGGGGAGCTCAAATACGGAGGAGCTGTTGTCATTGTATCCGAGATGCATCCAGAGATAATTGCCCTTGCAGCACGCGTAGCTAGGCAGCACCAAGTACATTTGTTGGGAAATATAGAAAAACCCGTGCACTTGCATTATGTTGAGCACCTAATTCAGAAACTTGAATGTTTACATGCTTCTTCTAGAGACCCTTTGCGCACCGTTTCTGAAATCGCTCTTTTAGACGCCATTAGTCACAGCCGTGTCCTTCCTCTTTACCAGCCCAAGCGACACATTAGTAACGGTAAAGTGGTGAGCCTAGAAGTGATGTCACGCATACTTCCCCGCTATCAAGATAGTGATTCCATGCCTGAGTGCTTCGTTGACGTTGCTCGTGACAATGAGTTACTTAACTTATTGACCTTTCAGCTAATTGAGAAGGCTGCCAAAGATTTAAGTTCTTTTCGGCACGCGTATGGCTCGCACCTAAAACTGGCAATTAATCTCCACCCTTGCCAGCTCGCAGACCTTAGTTGCCCTGACAAGTTAGCGTTAATATTATCACTTAATCAACTTGCTCCAGCAGACATCTTGATTGAAATGACAGAGCATCAGCCACTTAATGATAAACATATTCTAGAGACCATTAGCCGCTTGAAAATGCGTGGATTTGAGCTTTCTTTAGACGACTTCGGCAGTGGTTTTACTGAGGAGGAGCAACTGAGGAGTTTGCCACTTGATGAAATCAAAGTGGGACAACCTCTCATTTCTCATATTGAACGCGACAATTTTGCGCAACAGATAGTCTATCGCTTGGATGATTTGGCCACTGACCGCAAGTTACGCTTATGTGCCGTTGGATTAAGCAGCACGCAGGAGTTAGACTACTTAGCTCAACGCTTTCCACATATGTATGTTCAGGGGCCACTGGTGTGCAAGCCGCTTTCTCGAGAGGATTTACTCGTCTGGCTTGAACAACAAACAACACAAGCTAGCAACTGAGTGAACCCACCTTTGAAACAGTTGTTAACAATCTAAGCGTGCCAACTACTGTTTATTGAACCAACATTCAGATATTCTTCTTTCCTAGGCTGCCCCCATGCAGCCAGAGAATAATGCAAAAACTTCAACTTTATCGTAAAGTATGGTTGAAATTTGTTCCCATTGAGCAAGCTGATAATATTGAATGCAGTCGCTGCTGTCTGTTTGATTCTAGGTGTATTTGAATGTCGATTAATGTATTACTTGTTGAAGATGATGAGTTGCTGGTAAAGCGCATAGAGAATCACTTCACCGGCACTGAGTTTACTATCCACGTAGATACTACGGGTAGTAATGCTTTGCCTATGGTTCAAGCCTCACAAGCAACTGGCCAGCAGCCGATTCAACTGGCCATTGTCGATATTGTATTACCAGAGCAGGATGGCCTGATGCTAGCTAGAGAGCTGACTACCTTGACAGAAATCGGCGTTATCGTGCTCTCAAGCCGAGACTCACAATCCGATCGTATTGCCGGACTTGCACAAGGCGCAGACGACTATATTTGTAAGCCTGTCGATTTGTTAGAGCTCGAGTTAAGAATGCGTGCGGTTTATAAGCGCTTAAACGGCTCGGCAAGTCAAGAAGACTCTACCGAGTACATTGAATATGCAGATTTCAAGCTTCATCCAGATAATCGCACTCTCGTTACCGCAACAGGTGAGGAGATGCGCCTAACCGAAGCCGAGCATAAGGTGCTTATTTGCCTGATTGCCAATGCTGGCAAGGCAACATCACGGGAGAAAGTATCGGAAGAAATAGGCCAGCCAGATTGGAGCCCAACCGATAGAACGGTAGATGTTCTTATCGGCAGGTTACGCAAAAAGTTAGGGGATGAAAAAGAGCAAAAACGTATTGTCACTGTTCGTGGCAAGGGTTATATGCTCTCTTCTAGCTAAAAAATGAGCTGCCCCTTTTGATAAGCCGCTAGAGTTTGCTCAAAAGGCTGTTGCGCATAAGACTGATCTTCTGCTTCACTCAAAGCCTGTTCTTGATAGTCGATCGCCTCATCAAAGTTACCTAACTTCGCGTGGGCGGCCGCTAAATAGGCGTACGCTAAAGGATGGTCGGTCTCATCACTGACCCGCTCCGCAAGGGCAATAGCATTTTTGAGCTGTGCGCCATTATCGGAGTAGCGAACATACCACCCAGCTAACTCTCGCATCGCGATTAACTCACCCTGCTTAGCGGCTTCATTAAGCCAGTAGCGAGCTAGCTCTAATTGCTCTCGTTGCCCTGATGCTTGCGTAAGTAAACAACGACCAAGCTGGAGCTGGGCACGACTATGCTGGCGCTCGGCGGCTTCGAGTAGCAATCGTTGGTTACAGTTAATTCCGAGTTGATAAAGCATATCGCTATGCCCAGCTGCCGCAGCTTTGAGCTGCCAATAGCGCCATTGCTGCTCCTTCTCTTTATTAACCAAAGGTTTTACATCAGCGTAAGCTACTACGCTGTGGTTCTCATAGCTCGCCTGTTGCTCTTGGTTGTTGTAAAAAAACCGTGCTAAATACCAGTTGCTATCACCCAACAATCCCTGCTCTGCACCCAGTGACCACTGACTCATCACTTCTCGCGCATGCTCGTCTAATTGAACGGGGATATCAATATGCTCAAAGGCCGACACTTCTTGAACACGCCCCTGATTATCAACGTTCACTAGATAGTTGAAATTATAGTAACTGGGGTCAATCGTTTTTGTAGGAGTAAAATCAGGCTGTGTAATCGAATTAAAACGAACCATTGGCGCTTGCTTTGCCACAACTTGCACGTCGCTATCCACTGGCCATAACTCAGGTTGATAATCGAGCACTCTTAGCAGTTCAGCCAACTCAGCTTGAGCATCAACATCTCCACGCCGGGCTTGCTGTAATAAGTGTTGCTGCTTGGTGCGTAACTGCTGCATCACCTCACTATCAGGTGAGCCACTAAACACCCCTCGTATAACCGCATTATGAAATACTTCACCTGAATAACTAAAGCGTGTTTCATCCAGCTTTTCGGCAATACTTTGTGCGAACTCTGGTGCAGGGTAGCTGTGCAGTAAAATATAATCCCTCGGAATACCTTGGCTATCTATATCAAAAATATAGCTCGCGACACCAGGGACCCCATCGCTCTTTAGTCCGCTAGGGTATTCAGTAGGTGGATTAATGCGTTTGCTTGGTGCGGGGTTATATGTCAATGCACGGCTTAGCTCATAGCGCACAGTGGCGCTACCTTGACGACCAATCTCGGCAATCAGCCGCTGAGCTAGGCGCTGTGCCCGTTGTAATTCATCACTGCTTAGACGCTTAATAACAGACTTTCGGGCCTGTTGCGCCATTTTGAAATCGTTGGCCATCGCCACGGAGAAATATGCATACGCTTTAACGGGGTCGGCCTTAACGCCTTGACCACGTAGGTACTGTACAGCTAAGTTAAATTGGCTGCGGCCATCGCCTAACTCGGCCGTCTTTTCAAAAAGAGTAAAGGCGCGTTGATAATCTTGATTTAAATACAGGTCCATCGCTTCATTGGCATTACCCCAGCTTAACATGGGGGTAAGCGCTATGGTTAAAATCCACGCTTTCATTGTTCACTCCTAGCAGTTCTAAGCGCCAATGTTAACAGCTGGTAAATAACCGCGCAATGGCTATTCCCCAAGCCGAGCCAGTAGACGTTCAAAGGCACGGTAGCTTAGCGCTTCTTTAATATGCTCTACTTGGATATTCGCCATCGCATTCAAATCGGCAATAGTTCGAGCTACTTTTATCACACGATGGTGCGAGCGCGGAGATAACTGTAAGCGCTCACTAGCTAGCGCCAAATATTCATGACTTTTCGCATCTAACCGACAGTGTTGGCTGAGCTCTTTATTGGATAATAAGGCATTAACAACCCCTTGGCGCTGCAGCTGGAATTCATAAGCTTGCTCAACGCGCTTCCTGACCGTAGCACTTGACTCTTGTTTACTGTCTTTCAATAACTCAGTACTGGGGATTCTAGATAACTCTATCTGTAAGTCTATGCGGTCAACAAATGGACCAGAAATACGAGACAAATAGCGGAGCACTTGCTCAGGGTTGGCTCTTTTGTCGGTATGATGTCCTGTTGGGCTTGGGTTTAACGCTGCAATAAGTTGAAAGCGCGCAGGGAACTCAACTTGAATCGCGGCTCTAGAGATAGTGACGACACCTGTTTCCATGGGCTCGCGCAGACTATCAATAACTTTGCGCTCAAACTCTGGCAACTCATCAAGAAACAACACACCGTTGTGTGCCAGTGATATTTCTCCGGGCTTTGGCTTTGATGAGCCGCCAACAAGGGCTACTGCTGAGCAGGTATGATGTGGAGAACGAAAAGGTCGCTGCCGCCAACTCGCCAAATCAATATCGTGTCCTGAAACCGAATATACGGCTGCGGTCTGTAATGCCTGATCCGTCGTCATCCGTGGCATAATCGTTGCCATGCGCTGCGCTAACATTGATTTTCCAGTGCCAGGAGGACCTGTAAACAAGACATTGTGTCCACCGGCAGCAGCTATCTCGAGTACACGTTTTGCCAACTCTTGGCCCTTCACCTCACTAAAATCAACTGGCAGTTCAGGGCTGGCATTAACCATCTCGGACTGTGGCAGGAGCAAAGGTAGCGACTGCTGATTATTGAGGTCTAGCCAAACTTGGTGCAGTGAATTTGCACATTTACACTGCGCATCAGCGACAAGTTCAGCTTCCCTTTCATTTTCTGAACTCAAATATGCTGTACGCTGCGCATTTCTCACCGCCATCATTGCCGGTAACACCCCACGTACAGGCCTTAACTTACCATCTAACCCAAGCTCAGCTAAAAACTCACAAGCCAAGGGTTGCGACACAGTTAGCTGCCCAGAGGCGATAAGTATGCCTATAGCGATAGCCAAGTCATAACGGCCACCCTCCTTAGGTAAGTCAGCGGGGGCTAAATTCACCGTTATTCTTTGACTGGGGAACGCAAAGTGACTGTTTTCCAATGCGCTGCGTACCCGATCTTTGGCCTCTTTAACCGAGGTCTCAGGAAGCCCAACTATATTGAATGCGGGCAACCCGGAGCCAAGATAGACCTCAACCGTCACCTGTGGTGTTTCTATACCGACTTGAGCACGAGTAAATACATGAGCCAGTGACACATCCTTGTTCCTACACTAGTTAGTTCTCTATAGAGTTTAGTTGTGATAACGGAAAACATGTAAGCTTAATTGCCATCTTATAGCGGCAAGGCGCACCATCAGTGTCGTCAGCCCGCCAATCCACATAGCAAGCTGTTGGTTTATTTCCATACTAACTAGTTGTGCATACAAGCCGGCCCCAATAGCACAGGCAATCGCATAAAGCGGCCCTTTAAGCAGCATAGGTACTTCTCTTGCTAGCACATCACGGATCATACCGCCAAAACAGCCAGTCAAAACTCCCATGATCACCGCCGTCATCACTGGCACCCCTGCTCCCAATGCCTTTTGCGCCCCCATAATTGCAAAGAAGGCTATCCCCAGGGCATCTGCCAATTGCAATAAGAAATGAGGAAAGCTTTGGCGAATATTTAACCACACTATAGTTGCCGCCACTGTCACTAATATGGTTATAAAGTAACTGGTGTCATGCACCCAAAACACTGGCATATCGAGAATGAGATCTCGCAGTGTACCGCCGCCTATTGCTGTGACCGAAGCGAGTACGATAACACCAAAGCCATCCATTGATTTTTCGTGCGCCAACAAAGTGCCGGAAATAGCGAAGACTGCGACTCCTAGCAAGTCAAACCAATGATAGAGTTCTCCCATTTCTCAATACTCAATTGCTCTATAGTAAACAGTAAGATAGCACCCAATAGGCGCCCCGCGAAGGAAGAATGGTATATTTGGTTGTAGGTCAGGGTTTACTTTGACTGGGGTATGCAAGGCTAAAGCCTTGCCTACAGGTTTGGTAATGGATGTTTAGATGTGTTGTAGGTCAGGGTTCACCCTGACTGGGTGTCGCAAAGCTAAAAACCTTGCCTACAGGTTTGGTAACCGGTGGTGCTGTGTTGTGGGTCAGGGTTTATCCTGACTGGGGTGTTGCAAGGCTAAAGCCTGGCCTACAGATATAGATATGGTGACGAGTATTTCGCTGTGTTGTAGGTCAGGGTTTACCCTGACTAGATGCTGCAAGGCTGAAGCCTTGCCTACGGGCGGTTTGGGAGAGCGCTTTTCTGCACGCATAAAAAAACCCGCTGCACTGGTGCAACGGGTCTCTCTAATTAGGAGCCTGGTGATGACCTACTTTCACATGGGCGAACCCACACTATCATCGGCGCAGTTCCGTTTCAC